>NZ_JADBRF010000007.1:0-197866 GCF_014930485.1 Enterobacter cloacae complex sp. P47BA
AACGGGTAAACATTTCCGGATTCTTACACAGCCACTGGATCGGTCAACCGATCCTTAACTGATCGGCATTACAACTTCGGTTGCCGTTTTTGTGTTTGCAAGTAAAGAGACGTATGGGCATATCAGAAAAAGGACTCTTTGGAGTCCTTTTTTATGCTACTGCTCTTTCATTCCATGAGTCTTTGAACATTATGTTCCCATCACAGTAAATCCATTCTATAGATTCATAACGAATTTCAATTTCTTCCATATGCTTACTTGCAACGCCCATTGGAAATAAAATGGGGGAAATCCTTGTAATTTTTACATTCTCCATCTTTATATTAAAGTATTCTACTTCTATTCCTGCTTCATTAATTCTGTACATTTTTATTAAAGCAGTTTTAAGTGTTCTACCCTGACATACCGCCCTGAATAAATAGGGAGTGAGGCGATCTATCTCTTTTTCAAATGTAATTGGAACATGTAGGCGCGTACCAGTAAGTTTTCCAGTGTTATAATCTGTAGGGATCCATACAGAATGATTGAACGATTTAAGTTCTGTCGAACCCAATCGTGTAGGCATTAAGCACTCCCCCATTATAGGTGAGTTATTTTCATCGGTAAGCCACATATATGCTGGTATAGACATTTATTTTTTTCCTTTATAAAAAAGTACTAATGAAAATATAGTCACTACTATAGAGACGATAATTATAAATGAAACCTTGTTATTATTTACTAGAGCCGAAACGAAAATGGAGATCATTATAATAAAAAAAATAATCCCCCAACCTATAAGATCATTAATGCAATCATCTTTAATACTGGTAAATAAACGCTTAACACAACGCCAAAGAAATTCATTTATCAAATTAAACATTATCACATCATTCTCTTTAATGCTTGGGTAATTTCCTCATTCGAGGCTAAGCTAATATTCAGATATCCTGCTTTCAGGATAATCGGTTCGATCAAGAAATACAGCATTTCTAATCCCTCTCTATATAAAGCATTATAAAATAATGGACAAAAATATTTTAGATTATTTGCACTTTCAGCAGCATGTTGAACAATGCCATAAATATTTGCGCCTCCCACCACCCATCCGACTCTGCTACCAATTTTTTTCATTAATGCATCTTGAACTACTAAACTCATCTTATTCCCGTAGCATATATAAGATGTCACAGTATATATTAAACCATTTTTTGAAATGTATTTTATAGAGTAGTGTGTTGTAAAGGGTGTTAATTTCTCAAGGATTGATTTTTTTTCTACTTCACTCTTATTTTTTAGAAGTGTTTCAATGTATATTTTTATCATCCGGAATATAACATCCCGATGCTTTATAAGTTCATACAGAGAAAACAAAAATCTTTTATCCTCAGATATTAGTTTATTACACACATCTTGATAATTGTCTGTAAGACAAGAAGTATAATAAAGTAATCGTGTTACGCCATCCTCCAGACCATTTAAATAATCTACGACCCCCTCTTTAACTCCAGCTAACGCTTTATCTAATCGCACTGCTAGCTCTTTATCGGTTCCAATTTTCCTAATGATCTCTTCGCTGTAATACATAATATATTCCTTTAGTTTAATGCGTTTATCTTCTTATACGAAAACATTTGATCAAGTGATCATGCTCTCACTTTTGTTAAATAGGGAAAAGGATTACTCTTTATCATCTTGATGGATGAATGGACTTAAATAATTAATGTGGTGAATATAAAACTGGATTATCAGTTGTTTATTATTTTGATTGGCTTATTTTCCGATTTCAAAGTGCGTCCGGAGAAGTAATCACGCATTCCAACCCGTCCTGCACCTCTCTCACTTAAATTACATTATTATTTGTTCTTTTTGGACGTCCTTTGTTGTAGGAGAGGGGGGAGAGCATGTGGCTGCAGAGGAATTTTGCGAGGCGCTTTCCAGTTTCTTTCGAAGTCAGTTGCTGGATAAATCCACAGTAATAAAATAGCGGCGCACCTGCAAAATCAGGTGCCGGGATTGGCGTCCTGATTACACACGAGAAATGATGTTGATACGTCAACTATCATCAGGTTCGTTCACACTTTTGAAAGCTAGCGATATAATCCGCAGACTCAATTATGGTGGGCTGAACCGGGGCTTCTTTTGAAGCGCCGATTTTCCCGTGTGGGTCGGTACGCCAAACCGGTTCAGTCTGCCACCTGAGTTGGCGTTCGGGTGGAGATAACACCATTTCACACGGAGTCATGAACAAATGGAACATAACAATTTTTCTCAGTTTTACAGCGAACTCTCCCTAAACCCCGATCTCCCCACCCTGGCTGAGCGCTGCGAACTGCTCACCGAAATCCTGCTCGACTGCAAATCACTCCCGCAAACGCAGCCCGTATGCCGTTGCCTCGGGGCATATCTGGAAGAGGTTAAAACCGGCCTCACGGAATCCATGCGTGATTTTCAGATAGTGGAATTTGAAGACGAAGCGGAACAACCACGACAAAAAGAGTGGCTGCTGGAAGATACAGAAACAAAGTGTGATTACTGCCGGGCGTTGAATCATGTGCTGCTGGTGTCGCATTTTGACCGCGATATGCTGCCGCATCTTACAGGACTGCTCCATGACATTACGCATTCTATGGCCGCAGATGTTGTTGCGCCTCAACGTGCAGAAACGGTAGTTAACATTATTTCCTGAATGTAGTTTGTGACGTCTAGGGTAGGCTCCTGACGCCATTGGCTTGACCCTTTTTTTTGATGATAATGTAAGGTATTGATTTATATGATGAGAATTTACGTTTCAGAAAAAAGGGTTTCATGCGCGAAGATTGATTATTTTCTTTTCTAACAATAAGATAGCGTGGTTTCCTTTCAGTTCACTGCCGTACAGGCAGCTTAGAAAAGCCGCCGCCGCGGGTTGTTTGCGCGGGCATTTGTTCACTGCCGTACAGGCAGCTTAGAAAAATTGAAGCCAATAAAACCTGAGCCGCTAAAGTGTTCACTGCCGTACAGGCAGCTTAGAAACATCTGAACGACGGAATTGATGACGCTATTCAGTTCACTGCCGTACAGGCAGCTTAGAAAACGCCGCCAAGTGCCTGTGCTATTCTGGCTGAGTTCACTGCCGTACAGGCAGCTTAGAAACTGGCTGGTTGTCAACTCTTTATGCGGCACGTGTTCACTGCCGTACAGGCAGCTTAGAAAAGCCAGTGCGACCACTGCAATGTAACGTCAGTGTTCACTGCCGTACAGGCAGCTTAGAAATCTGCAATTGCCACAACCACTGCGGCGCAAACGTTCACTGCCGTACAGGCAGCTTAGAAATTTTCAGTTTGTTCTGGCGCGATGCTTAATGGTGTTCACTGCCGTACAGGCAGCTTAGAAATTGGTAAGCTCTCCGGGTCTCGCCCGTCAGGATGTTCACTGCCGTACAGGCAGCTTAGAAAATGATTGCAGCCCCAGCGCCGCCGACCTGCTCGTTCACTGCCGTACAGGCAGCTTAGAAATGGCCGTCATGGTCGCAGTCCGGGGCCATTTTGTTCACTGCCGTACAGGCAGCTTAGAAAGCACGCCCCAGGACTACGCCGCAGCGGTCATAGTTCACTGCCGTACAGGCAGCTTAGAAAGCGGCGATGACAATGTCACCGTGCTCAGCTGTGTTCACTGCCGTACAGGCAGCTTAGAAAATCGTCTGAGGCGACCGCCGCCGAGAAGTCAAGTTCACTGCCGTACAGGCAGCTTAGAAATACCTGGGCTTTTCGCCTCAAAAAGTTATTCCGTTCACTGCCGTGCAGGCGGCTTAGAAAGCTACGTTGCCCCATCGACTTAAAGCAGGACCGTTCACTGCCGTGCAGGCAGCTTAGAAATAACCAGCGCGTAATCGTGTGGGATCCGGTGATGTTCACTGCCGTACAGGCAGCTTAGAAAGCCCCTCTGGGCTTTAATGCCGTGGAAATGGCGTTACTGTCCCACAGACAGTACAAGTAAACCCATCCCTCACAAATATTCACCTCGTCTATTTAAAAACGAAATACCATCATCCACACGCTTTCCATTTTCAGATTAAATAAAAATCCCATTCAGGGGTTAATTATATTTCCGTGTATATATTATTTGTAAAAATAATACTTTTAAAAAATAATGTGTTTTTGTTTAGTTATCACAGAAATTTCCATTCATTTGATATATATCACACTTGTATTTCTCTCATCTCCGATAACATACCCGCATTCAATACCTTGAAATTAAAGCCGTTGCTATGCCTGCAAACAGCGTTACCCCAACAGATTTAAAAACCATCCTGCATTCAAAACGCGCCAACATTTATTACCTGGAGAAATGCCGCATCCAGGTGAATGGTGGGCGTGTTGAATATGTCACTCAGGAAGGAAAAGAGTCGTTTTACTGGAATATTCCCATCGCGAATACCACGGCAGTGATGCTGGGAATGGGAACATCCGTTACGCAAATGGCAATGCGGGAGTTTGCCCGGGCTGGCGTGATGGTAGGTTTCTGTGGAACGGATGGCACGCCGTTGTATTCTGCGAACGAGGTGGACATTGACGTCTCCTGGCTCAGCCCGCAAAGCGAATACCGTCCGACCGCATATTTACAAAACTGGGTCTCATTCTGGTTTGATGAAGAAAAACGTCTGCAGGCAGCAAAGCGTTTTCAATTTATCCGTTTACAGCAAATTGAAAAACAGTGGGAGAGGCTGCGAATACAGCGAGAAACGCCTTTTCAGCCTGATAAGGTCGCGCTGGAGACTATTCTGGAGCGTGCGAAGCAGGGTATGGAAAACGCGAAGGATCACACCTCACTAATGCTCCAGGAAGCGCAGCTCACAAAATCGCTCTACAAACTGACCAGTCAGACGGTGGGCTATGGCAGCTTTACCCGCGCCAAACGCGGTGGTGGGGCGGATATGGCCAACCGTTTTCTCGATCAGGGTAACTATCTGGCCTACGGGCTGGCAGCCGTCGCGGCCTGGGTAACGGGCATTCCCCACGGTCTGGCGGTCATGCATGGTAAAACCCGACGCGGCGGGCTGGTTTTTGATATTGCCGATCTAATCAAAGACGCCCTCGTTATACCGCAGGCGTTTGTTGCGGCTATGGAGGGTGAGGATAGTCAACAGTTTCGTCAGCGCTGCATCAACGCCTTTCAACAGTCTGATGCGCTGGATGTGATGATCACCACGTTGCAGGACACCTCTCAATCGCTGGCGGGAGTGGCACAATGAATGTGCTGATTATCTCTCGGTGTACCAAACGTGCGCGCGAGCAAAGCTGCCAGATTATCGATCAGTTTGCTGAGCGTACCGGTGATGCCGCGTGGCAGACGACGATAACGATGGAAGGCGTTAACACGCTGCGCAAGCTGCTGCGTAAAACGGCACGCCGTAATACCGCTGTGGCCTGCCACTGGCTGAAAAAAAACGGTCAAAGCGAGCTGTTGTGGATAGTCGGGAATTTGCGTCGCTTTAACGCGCAAGGGCGCGTGCCTACGAATCGCACGACGCTGCAAATTATCCGCAACGATGGGGAGCATCGCTGGCAAAGTGCGGAAAGCATCGCCTTGCTGGCGGCGATCGCCGGTCTGTTTCATGATTTTGGCAAAGCGGGGATGTGCTTCCAGCAAACGCTTAAGGGGGAAAGTCAGCACGTTTGCCAGCCGTATCGACATGAGTGGATCTCGGTTCGTCTGTTCGAGGCGTTTGTGGGAGAGCAAACGGATGCGCAGTGGCTGGCATCGTTGACACAGCTTAAAGCCGCTGATGAAAAGTGCATGCTGAAAGTATTGAAGATGGACAGGGTAGAGTGGAGCAATAGCCCACTCGAAAAATTGCCCCCTGTCGCCAGGGTGGTGGCGTGGCTAATACTATCGCACCATCGTTTACCTCAACCGTACCCGGCAAAATCCTCGTTACTGTACAGCGAAGGCTGGCTTGAGCGGCAGCTAAATGCAGACTGGAACGCGCTTAATCATAAATCCAATGAAAAACATCAGTGGAAAGAGCGCGATTTTAAAAATGTCTGGAAATTCCCCCACGGCACACCGCTAAGAAGTCAAACCTGGCGCGAGAAGGCCCGCCAGATTGGTAAACGCATCCGGAACCTGCCCGCGCTGCTTCAGGCGGGATCGCTGGATAATCTTTTTATCCTCCATCTCGCCCGCCTGTCGCTGATGCTGGCCGATCACGTTTACTCCTCGCAACCCGCTTATTCCGGCTGGCAGGATGATGCCGTCCCGTGCTGGGCCAACAGCGACCGCCAGTCCGGGCTGCTCAGGCAAAAACTGGATGAGCACAATGTCGGTGTCGCCCATCAGGCGCTGTTGATGGGACGTTCTCTTCCAGCGTTGCGTCGTTCATTGCCCGCCATCGCCCGGCATAAAACGTTTCGGGAGAGGGCGAAAGATCCGCGTTTTCACTGGCAAAACAAGGCGTGGGACGTGGCGTCTTCTCTGCGCGAGAAGAGTGCCGGGCAGGGCTTCTTCGGCGTCAATATGGCCTCGACCGGATGCGGGAAAACCTTTGCTAATGCCCGGATTATGTATGCTCTTTCGGATGAGCAGGAGGGGTGCCGCTTCAGCGTGGCGCTGGGGTTACGCACGCTGACGCTGCAAACGGGGCAGGCTCTGCAGTCGCGCCTGGGGCTGGATGGCGACACGCTGGCCGTCGTTACCGGTGCTGCGGCAGTGAAGGAACTGTATCAGGGCAACGATGCTGAAGACACCAGCAGCGCCAGCGACGAAACGTTTTTCGCCAGCCACCATTACGTGCATTACGAAGGAGCGACCAGTAGCGGCATCGCGCAGCAGTGGCTGGCGAAAGAACCGGCGCTCAATCGCCTGGTCAGTGCCCCGGTGCTGGTGACAACTATCGATCACCTGATGCCGGCAACGGAAGGCGTACGAGGCGGCAGACAGATCCCCGCCATGCTGCGCCTGATGACCAGCGATCTGGTGCTTGATGAACCTGACGATTTTGACGTTGATGATTTGCACGCCCTGTGTCGGCTGGTGAACTGGGCGGGAATGCTCGGTTCTCGCGTGCTACTTTCCTCTGCAACGCTCCCCCCCGCGTTAACGGAAGCGCTGTTTGAAGCCTATAGGGAAGGGCGCAGAGCCTGGCAGGCCGCGTGCGGTCAGTCGGACAGACCGATGAGTATCTGCTGCGCCTGGTTTGATGAGTATGGCGCGCAGTCGCAGGATTTGGCCGACGATGCTCAATTTCGTCAGGCGCATGGCGATTTTGTCAGGCAGCGGATTAAACGTCTGCCAGACCAGCCCCGGCTTCGCCTGGGTAAACTGGCCGCCGTGGAGGCGCACGCTTCCCGGAATGCTGATGTTGTCTCTGCGCTGGCGCAGACGCTGCACCAGCAAATGTTCGCGCTGCACTGTGATCACCGTAGCACCCATAAAAGCGGCAAAACCGTGTCGTTTGGTCTGGTTCGGATGGCGAACATCAACCCGCTGGTTGCCGTCGCGCAGGCGCTGATGGCATTACCTTCTCCGGACAATTACCGCATTCATTATTGCGTGTACCACAGCCAGCACCCGCTGGCTGTGCGTGCGGCGATTGAAAAACGGCTCGACGCCGCGTTCATGCGGCACGAACCGGAGCGGGTCTGGCAGTTGCCTGACGTTAAGCAGGCGTTGATGTCACCGGAACAGCATCATCTCTTTGTCGTGCTTGGCACATCCGTTCTCGAAGTCGGGCGCGATTTTGATGCCGACTGGGGGATTATCGAGCCGAGCTCGATGCGTTCACTTATTCAGTTTGCGGGCCGTATTCAGCGCCATCGTCAGATCGTGCCTGAGAGTGAAAATCTGGTGATTCTGAAACGCAATGTGCGTGCGCTTCGCGGAGAAGAGATCGCCTACTGTCGGCCCGGTTTTGAAACCGAGCATCATCTGCTGCCTCACCACGATCTCCATGAACTGCTCAGCGAAGAGGGCTATCGCACTCTGAATGCGATCCCGCGCATCGTGGAAAACCTGCCCGGCAATGCGCTGGCGGCGCTGGAACATGCCCGTTTGCGCGCCGCGCTGTTGGACGGCGGCGATAAATCAGATGCTGTAGCCGCATCGTGGTGGCGACTGCCGCTGACGTGGAACGGTGAGTTGCAGCGGCGAACGCCGTTTCGCCACGCTTCACCGCAGGACACTTTCTTTTTGAGTATGGAAGAGGAAGGCGATGAACCTGAGTTTTGCCTGATGCAGGAGAACGGGGTGTTAAAACCTGCGGGACGGTTTTGCGAGAAGTCCTTATCGATGGCCGAGGGTGTAGAGCCGTGGATGGCGATTGATTATGGCGAGATATTACAGGCGCTGGCCGAGGCAAGACAGATGGAGCTGGCCGCGGTATCGCGACGGTATGGCGAAATCACATTGAGAATCAGCAGGGAGAAGGAGACAGAGCAATGGCTGTATCACCCAGTGTTGGGTGTGTTCAGGGAATATCGATAAGGAGCCAGGAGCGAGTATGTCAGTTGAAGCACTAAGCGCTTTCATCGCTGAGTATATTGCCGGACGACGGCAAACAAAGCTGGAAGCATTTGATAAAGAGGCCGCGAAGCGTAGCGATACAGATAGCGCAACGCTTGCGGCAGAACGTCGGGAACTGGAGCTTCGCTATGAACCGAAAGCCTGGCTGACGGATGCCGCGAAGCGAGCCGGACAAATTAACCTCGTGACCCATGCGGCGAAATTTACCCACGGGGATTCAAAAAGTAGCAGTATTTACAGCGAGGCAGTGGCGCAGGAAGGGTATCTCAGCACCGCTGCGTTGTCAGGTCTGGAACCGGATGCCGTGGGAAACGCCGCGGCGCTGGACGTCGCGAAATTGCTGCAAACACGGGTTGACGGTGGTGATTCTCTACTGGCAAGCCTGAAACGCGGAGATCGCGCTGCGCTGGCCGCTTTTACCGATGACGCAAACCAACTGGATGAATGGATTGCGGGATTTTCCCGTGCCTTAACGCCCGGCGAACCCGCTTCGCACAAATTGGCTAAGCAGGGCTATTTCCCGGTAGGCGAAAGTTACCATCTGCTAAGCCCGTTATTTGCCACCTCGCTTGTTCACGCCATGCATCAAAAGATGATTGCCTTCCGTTTTGGCGACGATGTTAAAGCTATCTGGAAAGCACGCCGGGAAAAAACCTGGCATCCCACTCCGCTGACGCTTTTCCCGGATTCAGCGGAAATACACTTTGGTGGCACCAAACCACAAAACATTTCCTATCTCAACAGTGTCCGCAGCGGGCGTAGCTGGCTGCTTTCCTGTCAGCCGCCGCAGTGGAAAAAAGCAGACAAGCCGCCGACGACGTTACGTTCTATTTTCACTTTAGGTGGTCAGTTTGATCGACGTGCAAACAGCACTGTTCACCTGCTTGTGTCTTTATTGGCCAGAGCCGGTGATTACACCAATGTTCGTATTCGCGAAGCGCGTGATGAATACATTGATGCGCTTATCGACCTGCTGTTTGTGGTGGCGTCGGAACTACAGCGTGATACATGGCAAAACTGGACGCTTTCGTGCGAACGATTAGTCACTCATCAACAACTCTGGCTCGATCCCTGGCGCACCAAAACCGATGAGGCTTTTCGTCTCGAGCGGGATAAAGACGACTGGCAGGTAAGCGTCGCGACAGATTTTGCCCTGTGGCTTAACGCGCGCCTGAGCAAGGCATTGAAGGACCTGGGGTATGTGGAACAGCGTGAATGGCAAACCCGTGAACGTTTACGCAGCAACCTGCGTGAGATGGATAAAATTATCCGGGAGGCGCTGAAATGAGTTCACTGATCCTGCTTCGCCGTATCAGCGTCGAAAACGCCAACGCGATTGCTGGCCTGACTTACGGTTTTCCCGCCATTACCCATTTCCTGGGATTTTCCCATGCGCTGTCTCGCCGTCTGACCGAAACGCACGAGCTACGCATTGATGGCTGTGCCGTGATCAGCCACGAGCACCAGATCCACGCGCACACGTCTGGCCGCGATTATCAGTTTGCCCTGACCCGCAATCCGCTTACACGGGACGCGAAAACGGCCTCCTTTAACGAAGAGGGACGCATGCACATGACGGTTTCGCTGCTGCTGGAATGTCACGGGGAAATTCCAAATGGCGAGTACGGTCAGCGCGATCTTGCCGAGCATCTCAGGCAGGTGTGTCCGACGCTCCGACTTGCGGGCGGAATCATCGTCGATATCCAGGACATTTCGGTTATGGCGATGCCTGCCAGCGCTCAGGAGATGGGGCGACTAACGTGGCAACTGATGCCGGGCTTTGCCTTGCGGGATCGCAGTGGCTGGCTGGGCGAGCATCATAAGACACTGCTTGAACATAGCCCGAATGCAACGCTTCTCGACGCCTGGCTGGATTTTGCCGCGCTAAAAATACAGGCAGAAACACCAGAGGATAGCGATATTCAGGAAGGTGAACCGGCCAACTGGCACGTTGTTCCGAAACCCAACCCCGGTTATCTGGTGCCGTTGATGACGGGTTATCAGCGCATCTCTGAACTCTACGCACCGGGCGTCGTGGCAAACGCGCGTGATGCAGAGACGCCCTTTGCGTTTACCGAAACGGTGTATGGCGTGGGCGAGTGGTGCGGTCTGCACCGGATTCGGTCACTGGACGAGATTTTCTGGCGTTATCGGACGACGGAAACGGGCTACTACTGTCAGGGCGCGGGCGCGCCGGTGACATCAAAACTTATTAATTAAAAAGGACTTATCTATGGCAAAGGCTCCAACGGCCGTTAAAACGGCATCCGTACTGGCATTTGAACGTAAGCTGGCAACCTCGGATGCAGTGATGTATTCCGGAAGCTGGCAGGGCAAGCAGTGGCAACCGATCCGTATCCAGGAAAAAGCGGTGCGTGGCACCATCTCTAATCGTCTGAAAAATGCGCTCACCAACGATACGGCAAAACTGGATGCTGAAATCCAGAAAGCGAACCTGCAGCGTGTCGATGTGGCGGCGCTGCCTGCCGATGCAGATACCCTGAAGGTGAAATTTACCCTGCGCGTGCTGGGTAACCTGTCGACGCCTTCTGTGTGTAACGATCGCACCTATCAGGATGAACTTCAGCAGGTTATCGATGGCTATATCACTGAACACGGTTTTACCGAACTGGCGCACCGCTACGCAACTAATCTTGCGAACGGTCGTTTTTTATGGCGCAACCGCGTCGGTGCTGAAAAAATCATCGTGAACGTGACGGGCAGTAAGTCGTGGACGTTTGATGCATACAATTATGCGCTGCGAGATTTTACAGCCAGCGACGAGAGCCTAAACGCACTGGCGCAGGAAATCGAAAAAGGACTTAGCGGTGAAGGTTTTGTGCTGTTGAACGTCGAAGCGCAGGTACTGCTCGGTGCCGGGCAGGAGATCTTCCCGTCGCAGGAGCTGGTCCTGGACAGCAACAGCAGCAAGAGCCGCCTGTTGTATCAGGTAGACAGCGTTGCGGGCATGCACTCGCAGAAAATCGGGAATGCCATTCGAACTATCGATACCTGGCACCCTCAGGTCGATGCGCTGGGCGCTATCGCCGTTGAGCCGTACGGCTCAGTCACCAGTCGCGGCGTGGCTTGTCGTCAGCCGAAGGAAAAAATGGACTTCTACACGCTCCTTGATAACTGGGTGACGAAAGGACTGAAACCCGAGGTTGAGCAGCAGCATTACGTCATGGCTGTGCTAATCCGCGGTGGCGTTTTCGGTGAGAAGGGCGATTAAGGAGTAGCTATGGATCACTATCTTGAGATCCGCGTTCTGCCCGATCCGGAGTTCAGCGAGGAGATGCTGATGGCTGCGCTGGTGGCCAAGCTGCACCGCGCGCTGGGACAACGAGGGCAGGGGGATATAGGGATCAGCTTCCCGGCATATGGCCTTAAGCCTGGCCCCGTCTTACGCGTGCACGGTCATCATCAGGCACTAAGCGAACTTGAAGCATTGTCGTGGCGGAAAGGGTTGAGTGACTACTGCATGTCCTCAGACATCCAGCCCGTGCCTGTCGTCAACCAGTGGCGCTGCGTGAGCCGCGTCCAGGTGAAAAGCAGTGCGCAGAGGCTTATGCGACGCTCAGTGAAAAAAGGATGGTTAACAGAGGAGGAGGCGCAACAACGTCTTCTGACGATGCAGGAAGCGAGGACGGATTTACCCTGGCTTAACCTGCGCAGTCTCTCTACCGGCCAGTCTTTTAAGCTCTTCATTCGCCATGGTGATTTGCTCTCTACGCCTGTCTCCGGGATGTTTACGACCTATGGACTCAGCGCGACGGCGACGGTTCCCTGGTTCTGAGACGCATAACCGCATCCGCGTTCAGGGTGCGGTTTTTTCAGCCAGTCGGGTGTCAAAAATAAAGGGCAACTGTTGAACTGAATTGAGCGCTATGTGGAACCCCGGATGTAAGGGGTTAAGGATGGCGTTGTTTTCATAAGGAATGATGCAGGAAGGTAAGATAAGCGCGAGGGCACTGTTAGCCTGTAACCATCCAGTACCTAGATCCATCGTTGATACCGGCGCCGGATTTTCCTGCCAGTCCTCGGGGAGCCACGCTTTATCCAGGTAATCAATCTGATCATCCGGGATATCAATGCTGAAAAGCTGGTACTGATTCAGTACGGTATCTTTTCTGACATGTACCAAAATTTCCAGTGATGCCAGCGAGATGGAGGTAGAGACATACACGGCTGGATGGCCTTTATGATTCCACCGTCCGCCATACTGATTTGCGCCACTTCCACTCCACGCTTCGCTGGCATAGCGGCCCGTCACCAGACGATAAAAAATCATGCGAACACGCCGTGTTCCAGGCGGCCAATCAAATCGGTGACTTCCAGCGCACCGGTTTCCGTCGCTATTAAGTCGACAGGCGCCACGTACCCCAGTCCGCGCACCGGTGCCTGCAGCCAGGTCCATGCTTCTTCTTTACTGCCAAAATAGTCAACGGCAGCATCCAGCACCCGAACGAAACGAGCCACGCGCTCGCTCTCGTCGGGCGTTAACGTCCGTCCCGCGCTTTTGCGGCGGGCGACGTTACGTTCGTTGATACCTGTGACACGCAAAATGTCCGCTTTCGACATGGACGTCCACTCGTGGATGTTGTCGAGGACACTGACGGGTAATCCCTGATTGAGAAATTCAATCAGCCGCATACCTCGGTTTGCGGGTAAACCCGCGTAACGCCAAAGCGCGTTATCAGCAGGTTTCTGCGCGGGGATCCAGGTTCTCATGTCACCTCCTGAGTAATGTCATTTGTCATAGTTAAGTATAGCCATTTGTCAGGATAGGAGGAATGGGTGTTTTTGTGAGGGTGATAAATGCGAAGAAAGGTGTTTTGACCCTAATTTTTAGCGGTTTTGTAATTTATTGATTTTAAATGAGTTTTCTTGGTGGGTAAAAAAGAGGGTCAGAGAAGATTTTTTAGCTTTTTTTGTATGCAAATCAGAAGGGTGTGGAGATATTATTTCAGTGCACTGCCGTACAGGCAGCTTAGAAAATTTTCCACCACTTCTGGCGCGGCTGTTACAAGTGCACTGCCGTACAGGCAGCTTAGAAATGGGAGGCTTTCGCGTCACGCGCAAAAACGCCCGTGCACTGCCGTACAGGCAGCTTAGAAAGACGATGTGGAAACACTCAGAACAGTAGCCTTGTGCACTGCCGTACAGGCAGCTTAGAAAAAGGAGTTTCATCATCTTTAATCCCGCCACGCGTGCACTGCCGTACAGGCAGCTTAGAAAAAAAATGAAAAAATGTTCAAAACGAGAGACTTGTGCACTGCCGTACAGGCAGCTTAGAAAGTTCAATATCGCGTTCGATATCGCTGACATCGGTGCACTGCCGTACAGGCAGCTTAGAAACTGCCGCGAAAGCTATGGCTGAGAACTTTGATGTGCACTGCCGTACAGGCAGCTTAGAAATATATCTACCACAGCCTGCCGGCCAGCCATCAGTGCACTGCCGTACAGGCAGCTTAGAAAGACAGCAAAAACAGCACAGCGCCGCTCCCGATGTGCACTGCCGTACAGGCAGCTTAGAAAATCAGCCACGCCGGAAACGGCAGCAGCGCGGAGTGCACTGCCGTACAGGCAGCTTAGAAAAGTAGGAGCCTGAAAGTAAATCTCTTTGTTAAGTGCACTGCCGTACAGGCAGCTTAGAAATGACTACATGGCACGAAAAATCATCGGAGAGGGTGCACTGCCGTACAGGCAGCTTAGAAAACTAAACATACGCGGGATACCCTGCTGATACGGTGCACTGCCGTACAGGCAGCTTAGAAACACTTAAACGCCATGAGGGCTTTTTTTGTATCGTGCACTGCCGTACAGGCAGCCTAGAAATGGCTGATGCGGTTGCGGTGGATGGTCAGCCTGTGCACTGCCGTACAGGCAGCTTAGAAAGATAGCCGCCCACATTCCGCCCACGATATCGGGTGCACTACCGTACAGGCAGCTTAGAAATACAGGAGCTGAGAGTGCTAGAACCAGTTTCGGTGCACTGCCGCACACGCAGTTTAGCAAAATAGAAAATAAGGTCTCCCCCTTACTCTCTACACTGTCGAACAGACAGCCCTGAAGCAGAAACAAAACCCAAATAATTGTTCAAAAAATCGACTGAAACACAAAAAAATAAGGCCGGGAATATCCCGGCCTTATTTAATATTCATCTGCCATTACAGGCGAAAAAATTAGCGACTACGGAAGACAATGCGGCCTTTGCTCAGGTCGTACGGGGTCAGTTCAACAGTCACTTTGTCGCCCGTCAAAATGCGGATGTAGTTTTTGCGCATTTTACCGGAGATGTGCGCAGTTACCACGTGACCGTTTTCCAGCTCTACGCGAAACATGGTATTAGGCAACGTATCAAGTACGGTACCCTGCATTTCAATATTGTCTTCTTTGGCCATCTAATCCTCTGGGGTATCACTACCAAGTTTTGAACCGGCAAGATAATGCCGAAATTCATCAATTAAGTAAAGAATTGCGCGATTAAAACGCAGCAAAACAGTTTCGGCGCATTGCCCAAGCGTCACGGTACAACCGAACAGGAAGCGCATTCGTAAAGGGGAGACGACAGGATAAACGTCAGGACGTTATCTGAAGCGAGGGTCCCAAACGGCGGCGGGGCAACAGGCAGAAGCTACTCTGCGGCATAATTATAACACCCTCACAAAAAATATGCGGAAAACATTTAAGCATTGGGCATAAAGAGCGTTCTGGGGATCCAGAAGTCGCGCGGGAGCTTCTCCTGACGGCAGGCGTCCAGATGCTCGATATACTGTCGTCGCGGGATGTCAACTGCACCGAGAGAGGCCGTGTGCTCGTTGAGCACCTGACAATCGATCAGGCGTCCGCCGCGCTGGGCAAAGGCCTCGCAGAAGACCAGCAGCGCGGTTTTCGAGGCGTTAACCGCACGGGAGAACATCGATTCGCCGCAAAACAGCGTCCCTTGCGCCACGCCGTACATGCCTCCAACCAGTTCCCCCTTTTCCCAAACCTCAATGGAGTGGGCGTAGCCAAGCTCATGGAGCTGGTGGTAGGCGTTGACGATATCGCGGGTGATCCACGTCCCTTCATGGCGATCTTCGGCACAGCCTTCGATCACCTGCCCAAAGGCGTGATTCAGCGTGACGCGATATGGGGATTTAGCATGGAAACGCTTCATGCTGCGGCTCAGATGGAACTGCGCTGGCCACAGCACGGCGCGCGGGTCGGGAGACCACCATAAAATCGGGTCGCCGGGAGAAAACCACGGGAAGATGCCGCGCTGGTAGGCCATTAATAGCCGCGCAGGGCTAAGGTCACCGCCAAGGGCCAGCAGCCCGTTGGGCTCACGCAGCGCTCCCTCCGGCGAAGGAAACGCGATGTTATGACGAGAAAGCTGGACCAGGCGCATGACAGCAAAACTCCAGTACGCGAGTGAGGACGCTACAAATATAGTCTACAGACGCTGTTTGAACTGGTAGTAGCGACCCTGTTTCGCCAACAGCTCTGCGTGACTACCTTGCTCAATAATGTGTCCGTTGTCCATCACAATTATCCGATCAAAACTTGCCAGCCCGCGCAGACGGTGCGTCACCATCAGGACGGTTTTTCCTGCCATAACGTTTGCCAGTAAATCAAGGATTTGACTCTCGGTTGTCGCATCAAGCCCTTCTGTAGGTTCGTCGAGCAGCATCAGAGGTGCATCATGCAGCAGCGCGCGCGCAATGGCCAGACGGCGCAACTCTCCGCCGGAAAGCTGACGACCGCCTTCTCCCAGCCAGCTATTCAGTCCTTCGTCCTCAAGCAGCTTTTGCAGCCCGACCTGCTCCAGTACGGCGCGAAGATCATCGTCCGAAGCCTCTGGCGCGGCCAGCAGCAGGTTATCGCGCAGGGTGGCGCTAAACAGATGCACGCGCTGTGGAACAACGCTCACGGTCTTGCGCAGGGCCTGCTCGCTGAAATCAGTCAGCAACGTGTTATTAAAACGAATCTGACCGTGCTGTGGATCCCAGGCGCGGGTCAGCAGCTGCAGCAACGTCGACTTACCGCAGCCGGTACGGCCGAGGATCGCAATCCGTTGCCCTGCATTAACGGAAAGGTTGATACCCTCCAGCGCGTTCTGCGCCTGTTTGTCATAGGCGAAGGTCACGTTATCAAGCGTCAGCGCCACCTGCTCAGGCACGGTGGTTTGCCCGGCACTGAACGTGACTTCAGGCTCCTGTTCGGCAATCTGAGTGATGCGCAGGGCAGAGGCGATCACCTGTCCAAGATGCTGGAAAGCGCCCGTCACCGGGGCCAGTGCCTCAAATGCGGCCAGCGCGCAGAAAACAAAGAGGGCAATAAGAGGGCCTGGCTGGGTATTACCCCCAATCCCGCCGGATGCCAGCCACAGCATGGCGATCACCGCCACGCCGCCGATTAACACCATCAGCGCCTGCGAGAAGGCCGTCAGTTCCGACTGGCGGCGCTGGGCTTCATGCCAGTTCAGCTCCGTACTTTCCATTCGGGCACGGTAGCGCTTGCTGGCACCAAAAATGGTCAGCTCTGCCTGGCCCTGAAGCCAGGAGGTCAGCTGCTGGCGGTAATCCCCGCGCAGCCGCGTCAGGTTTTCCCCGGTGGATTTCCCGGCGCGATAAAACAGCGGCGGCAGAATGATAAGCGTCAGCAGCATGATCCCGCCCAGCGTCAGCGCAACGGGAACATCCAGAACGGACAGCCCCAGCGTAACTACCACAATCACCACAAACGCGCCCACAATCGGGGAGATCACCCTCAGGTAAAGGTGGTCCAGCGTGTCGACATCCGCAACGACACGGTTCAGTAATTCGCCCTGGCGAAAACGCGCCAGCCCGGCAGGGGAGAGGGGAAGCAGTTTACTGAAGGTGTAAATGCGCAGGTGCTGCAGGACACGGAACGTCGCGTCGTGGCTGACCAGCCGCTCGAAATAGCGTCCGGCAGTACGGGTAATGGCGGTACCCCGCACGCCTGCCGCCGGCAGCATATAGTTGAAGCTGTATAATCCGGCGAACCCGGCTACGGCGGAGGCCGACAGGAACCAGCCGGAAAGCGTGAGCAGGCCGATGCTGGCAAGCAGCGTGACAATCGCCAGCACGATCCCCAGCGTCAGCATCCACTTGTGGCGTTTATAGAGCGCAAGATAAGGCAGCAGAGCACGCATCAGATGTCCTCCTGACGGTTCGCCAGCAGGGCGGCGAACGGCCCCTGCGCGGCAACAAGAGCGGCGTAATTGCCTTGCTCAACAATATGACCGTTTTCCATCACCCAGATCTCATCCCAGTCAGCAATGCCTTCCAGCTGATGGGTAACCATCAGGGTGGTTTGCTGCAGGGAAGCGGCGCTCAGGGCCGCCATGACGCGCTGCTCGCTGTGTGAATCCAGGCTGGCAGCAGGCTCATCCAGCAGCATCAGCTGGCACGGGTTCAGCAGCGCACGGGCGACGGCCACGCGCTGTGCCTGGCCGACAGACAGCCCGGCAGACTGATCGCCTACCACGGTATCGACACCCTGCGGGAGCAGCGGCAGAAATTCACTGACCCACGCGCGGTCGAGAACGGACTGCAGTTCATCTTCACGAGCATCCGGGCGTGCCAGGAGCACGTTTTCGCGCAGCGTGGAAGCAGGTAGCTGAGGGTTTTGTCCGACCCAACTGAGCTGCTTACGCCAGGCGTCGGGATCGAGGTTACGCAGTTCAGTTTTGTTTATCCGCAGCGAACCGGTGTAGGCCATAAAACCGGATAACGCATTCAGCAGAGAACTCTTCCCTGAACCGCTGGTGCCGACCAGCACCACGCGTTTTCCGGCGGGCAGGCTAAAGTTCAGCGGGCCAGCCAACACTTTTCCTTCCGGCGAGAGAATGCAGAAATCGCTCGCGTCGACGGTTACCGGCTCTTTAGCGTTCAGCGCCACGTCACCACGCTCCGGGTGCGCCAGCGGTGTCTCCAGGAAGGTTTTCAGGCTGTCGGCCGCGCCAACGGCCTGCGCTTTGGCATGATAGAAGGTCCCCAGGTCGCGAAGCGGCTGGAAAAACTCCGGAGCCAGGATGAGCGCGAGGAAACCGGCAGAGAGGGTCACTGCAGTGCCGTAGTGGCCGAAATCCAGCGCGCCGAGATAGGAGAAACCGAAATAAACCGCCACGAGGGCAATCGACAGCGAGGTAAAGAATTCCAGCACGCCGGACGAGAGGAACGCCAGGCGTAACACTTCCATCGTGCGCTGGCGGAAGTCCTGTGATGCCAGGCGAATGTTCTCGGTTTCCGCTTCACCGCGACCAAAAATACGCAGGGTTTCCATCCCGCGCAGACGATCGAGGAAATGTCCGCTCAGCCGGCCCAGCGCCAGGAAATTTCGGCGGTTGGCATCAGCCGCCCCCATGCCGACCATCGCCATAAACAGCGGGATCAGCGGGGCGGTCCCCAGCAGGATCAGCGCCGCCACCCAGTTCACCGGGAAGATGGCAATAACAATCAACAGCGGCACAAAAACCGCCAGCGCCATCTGCGGAAGATAGCGCGCGTAGTAATCGTGCATATCGTCGATCTGCTCAAGGATCAGCGTCGCCCAGCTTCCGGCCGGCTTACCCTGGATCCACGCGGGCCCGGCTTCCTGCAGGCGGTCGAGCACCTGACGACGGATCTCGTAGCGGATATGCTGTCCGGCGTGGAAGCCGACACGTTCACGCAGCCACACCACCCAGGCGCGCAGGACAAAAACCAGGATCAGGACGATAAAGGGCAGCAGGAGCGCTTCGCGGGGAATGTTCTCCATGATCATGTGATTAAGAATGCGGGCCAGCAGCCATGCCTGGGCAACAATCAACAGACCGCTAACGAACCCCAGAAGACGGGAGATCGTAAGCCAGCGGCGGGAAATAACGCTTTGCTGTTTCAGCCAGCGTGTTAACTCTTGTTGACGGGTTTTTTCCATTGCGTATTTTGCAGGTGACGTTATAAGAAATTAGACATCTGCATGTTACACGCGAGCAAAAATAAAGGCGACCTGTGGCCGCCTTTATTTACGTTTGTTACTGACTTGTAAAGATTATTTACCTTGTTCAGCCAGTCCGTCGAGGTAGCGTTCAGCGTCCAGCGCGGCCATACAGCCGGTGCCCGCAGAGGTGATCGCCTGACGATAAATATGGTCCATCACGTCACCGGCAGCGAACACGCCCGGGATGCTGGTCTGGGTCGCGTTACCGTGAATGCCGGACTGCACTTTGATATAGCCGTTTTCCAGCTCCAGCTGGCCTTCGAAGATCGCGGTGTTCGGGCTGTGGCCGATTGCCACAAACAGGCCCGCCACTTCCAGCGTTTCGACGTTATCGGTGTTCTGGGTATCACGAATGCGCAGACCCGCAACGCCCATCTGATCGCCGGTGACTTCTTCCAGGGTACGGTTGGTGTGCAGCACGATGTTGCCGCTCGCCACTTTATCCATCAGGCGTTTAATGAGGATCTTCTCTGCGCGGAAGGTGTCACGACGGTGGATCAGATGCACCTCAGAGGCAATGTTCGCCAGGTACAGCGCTTCTTCCACCGCGGTGTTACCGCCGCCGATAACCGCGACTTTCTGGTTACGGTAGAAGAAACCGTCGCAGGTCGCACAGGCAGAGACGCCGCGGCCTTTGAACGCTTCTTCAGACGGCAGGCCCAGATAACGGGCAGAGGCGCCGGTGGCAATGATTAGCGCATCGCAGGTGTATTCACCGCTGTCACCCGTCAGGCGGAACGGACGGTTCTGCAAATCCACTTTATTAATGTGGTCGAACAGGATTTCGGTTTCGAATTTGGCGGCATGCTCGTGCATGCGTTCCATCAGCAGCGGCCCGGTCAGATCGTTCGGGTCGCCCGGCCAGTTTTCCACTTCCGTGGTGGTGGTCAACTGACCGCCTTTTTCCATGCCGGTGATCAGAACCGGCTGCAGGTTTGCGCGTGCAGCATAGACCGCCGCGGTATATCCCGCAGGTCCAGAACCAAGGATTAACAACTTACTGTGTTTGGTCGTGCCCATGAGATCCCCATTGTTGTTGGCAGGCAATGGGCTGGATTGTAGGGAATTTGTTGCCGTAAAAAAAGAGCACTGGGATTTTGCTTTCGATATATGCAATAGCTGCGCCCGATGAATACAGTGCCGTTACGTCACGTTTTCTACTGAAAACCGCTCGTTTATAAAGCAGTAAAATGAGGATTAATACCCCCCCGTAATGAATATCCGGCATCTTGTACTAAAAAACGATGTTTTGCTTTGACAATCCCCTGCGCATTTGCGAAAACATTCAAGGAAGAAAAAAAACCGCGTTAACCGTATGCCGCATAGGCATGCACGTAAATGCCATTTTTACCGTGTCAGTGAAATCTACGCATGGCGTGGACAGACGCCATACGTGATGTCGGTGACAGCCTTCGGGCAGCGGTCTTCTTACCAACAGAACCCGAATCCGCATCGCGTCTAATACATAACCAGGCGATGTGATGACTAACGGGTACAGGCTCTGAACAGTGATGTGCACAGGGTCCAGGCAGGAGTAGGGAAGGAATACAGAGAGACAATAATAATGGTAGATAGCAAGAAGCGCCCTGGCAAAGATCTCGACCGTATCGATCGTAACATTCTTAATGAATTGCAAAAGGATGGGCGTATTTCCAACGTCGAGCTTTCAAAACGTGTGGGACTTTCCCCGACGCCGTGCCTTGAGCGTGTGCGCCGACTGGAAAGACAGGGTTTTATTCAGGGCTATACGGCTCTGCTGAACCCGCATTATCTGGATGCCTCACTTCTGGTATTTGTTGAGATTACTCTGAATCGTGGTGCGCCGGATGTGTTTGAGCAATTTAACGCCGCTGTACAAAAACTTGAAGAAATTCAAGAGTGTCATCTGGTGTCCGGTGATTTCGACTACCTGTTGAAAACCCGTGTGCCTGATATGTCCGCCTACCGTAAGCTGCTGGGGGAAACCCTGCTGCGTCTGCCAGGCGTGAACGACACCCGTACCTATGTGGTGATGGAAGAGGTCAAACAGAGCAATCGTCTGGTTATTAAGACGCGCTAACACGGAACAGGTGCAAAATCAGCGTAGTTTGATTACACTCCTGTTAATCCATACAGCAACAGTGCCGGGGAGCCCCGGCGCTGTTGTCCGTTTTAGCAAACAGGCAGGATATGCCTGATACCTGGAGAGCCTTTCTTGAGCCAGGAATACACTGAAGACAAAGAAGTCACACTATCGAAGCTAAGCAGCGGACGTCGTCTCCTCGAGGCTTTGCTGATCGTTATTGCCCTTTTTGCCGTCTGGCTGATGGCAGCCTTACTCAGTTTCAACCCCTCCGATCCCAGCTGGTCGCAAACCGCGTGGCATGAGCCTATCCATAATTTAGGCGGCGTACCCGGAGCCTGGTTTGCGGACACGCTCTTTTTCATTTTCGGTGTGATGGCCTACACCATTCCCGTCATAATCATTGGCGGATGCTGGTTTGCATGGCGTCATCGTCAGAACGATGATTACATCGACTATTTTGCAGTTTCCCTGCGCCTGATTGGCGCCCTGGCGCTGATCCTCACCTCCTGCGGGCTGGCGGCGATTAATGCCGATGATATCTGGTACTTCGCCTCCGGTGGGGTGATTGGCAGCCTGCTGAGCTCTGCGCTACAGCCGATGCTTCACAGCAGCGGCGGTACGCTGGCGCTGCTCTGCATCTGGGCGGCCGGGCTGACGCTGTTTACCGGCTGGTCATGGGTGAGCATTGCCGAAAAGATCGGCAGCTTTATTCTTACGATCCTGACCTTCGCGAGCAACCGTACCCGCCGCGACGACACGTGGGTCGATGAAGAAGAATATGAAGATGAGTACGAAGAGGAAGACGATGCGCCGGTGCAACGTCGTGAATCTCGTCGTGCCCGTATTCTGCGCGGTGCCCTGGCGCGTCGCCAGCGCGTTGCTGAAAAATTTGCCAACCCGCTTGGACGTAAAACCGACGCGGCGCTCTTCTCCGGTAAGCGTATGGATGAAGACGAGCAGGTGGAGTACCGCGCAGCGGGTAGTGCAGTCGATCCTGATGATGTGCTTTTCTCCGGCAACCGTGCGATGCCGGGTGATTTCGATGAATACGATCCGCTGCTTAACGGCCATACCGTTACCGCGCCGGTTGCCGCGGCCGCAGCCGCAACGACAGCATCACAGGCGTATGCCGCGCCTGTCGAAGCCGTGATGCCATCCGCGCCGGTTCCGCCTCCGGAATCCGCTATTCAGCAGCCTCAGGTTGCCTGGCAGACCGCGCCGGGTGTCCACACGCCGGAGCCTGTTATCGCGCCGGAACCAGAGAGCTATATCCCCGTGCAGCAGGAGCAGTGGCAGCAGCCTTATCAGCCGCCGCAACCTGAGTATGAACAGCCGCACTATGAGCAGCCTGTGGCCCAGCCTTATCAGGAGTACGTGCCTGAACCGGTTGAACCTGTGCAGCCTTATGTCGAGCCTCAGCCTGAACCTGAGGTGGTGGAAGAGGTGAAACCGTCTCGTCCGCCAATGTACTATTTTGAAGAAGTTGAAGAACGCCGTGCTCGTGAGCGCGAACAGCTGGCGGCATGGTATCAGCCTGTGCCTGAACCGGTGCAGGAACCTGCGCCAAAAGCCCCGTCGGTTTCGGTTCCACCGGTCGACCCGACGCCTGCTGTTGCCCCCGTAACGGAAAGCGTGAAGCAGGCTACCGCAGCCGCAGCGGCGGCGGCACCTGTCTTTAGCCTGGCAACGGGCGGTGCGCCGCGTCCGCAGGTGAAAGAGGGAATTGGTCCGCAACTGCCTCGCCCTAACCGCGTCCGCGTTCCAACCCGTCGTGAGCTTGCCTCCTATGGGATCAAGCTGCCTTCCCAGCGGATGGCCGAAGAGAAAGCGCGTGGGACGGACTACGAAGATGATGCTGATGAAATGCAGCAGGACGAGCTGGCGCGCCAGTTCGCCGCGCAGCAGAATCAGCGCTACGGTGAAGACTATCAGCATGATGAACCGATGCTGGAAGACGAAGATGACGCGGCTGAAGCCGAATTAGCGCGTCAGTTTGCGGCAACCCAGCAGCAGCGTTACTCAGGTGAACAGCCAGCGGGTGCGAACCCGTTCTCATTATCGGATTTCGAGTTTTCGCCGATGAAAGATCTGGTGGATGATGGCCCGAGCGAGCCTCTGTTCACCCCAAGCGTGATGCCTGAAGCAGAGCCTGTGCGTCAGCCGCCAGCGCCGCAGGCACAGACTTCCGCGCAGCCGCAGCAACCTGTTCAGCAGCCGTATGCGCAACCGCAGCAGCCACAACAGCAGCCGCTGCAGTACCAGCAGCCAGCACCGCAGCCGCAGGAGAGCCTGATTCACCCGCTGCTTATGCGTAACGGTGATAGCCGTCCGCTGCAGCGTCCGAGCACGCCGCTGCCGTCGCTGGATCTGCTGACGCCGCCACCGGCTGAAGTCGAGCCGGTTGATACGTTTGCCCTGGAGCAGATGGCCCGTCTGGTGGAAGCCCGTCTGGCAGACTTCCGCATCAAGGCGGACGTGGTGAACTACTCACCGGGCCCGGTGATCACCCGCTTCGAGCTGAACCTGGCGCCGGGCGTCAAAGCCGCGCGTATTTCTAACCTCTCCCGCGACCTGGCGCGTTCTCTGTCGACCGTGGCGGTACGTGTGGTGGAAGTGATTCCGGGTAAACCGTACGTTGGCCTTGAGCTGCCGAACAAGAAACGTCAGACCGTTTACCTGCGTGAAGTGCTGGATAACACCAAGTTCCGCGATAACCCATCTCCGCTGACCGTGGTGTTGGGTAAAGATATCGCCGGCGACCCGGTAGTGGCAGACCTCGCGAAAATGCCTCACCTGCTGGTAGCGGGTACCACCGGTTCCGGTAAATCGGTCGGCGTGAACGCCATGATCCTGAGCATGCTCTACAAAGCGCAGCCTGAAGACGTGCGTTTCATCATGATCGACCCGAAAATGCTCGAACTGTCGGTCTACGAAGGCATTCCGCACCTGCTGACGGAAGTGGTCACCGACATGAAGGACGCCGCCAACGCCCTGCGCTGGAGCGTCAATGAAATGGAGCGTCGCTACAAGCTGATGTCTGCGCTGGGCGTGCGTAACCTGGCCGGTTATAACGAGAAGATCGCCGAGGCGGCGCGCATGGGTCGTCCGATTCCGGACCCATACTGGAAGCCGGGTGACAGCATGGATGCCCAGCATCCTGTGCTGGAGAAACTGCCTTATATCGTCGTGCTGGTGGATGAATTCGCCGACCTGATGATGACCGTCGGGAAGAAAGTGGAAGAGCTGATCGCGCGTCTGGCACAGAAAGCGCGTGCGGCAGGTATTCACCTGGTGCTGGCGACCCAGCGTCCGTCCGTGGACGTTATCACCGGTCTGATTAAGGCGAATATTCCGACCCGTATTGCGTTTACCGTTTCGAGCAAAATCGACTCCCGTACCATTCTTGACCAGGGCGGCGCTGAGTCGCTGCTGGGAATGGGTGACATGCTGTACTCCGGCCCGAACTCCACCTCTCCGGTGCGCGTACACGGCGCGTTTGTTCGCGACCAGGAAGTACACGCCGTGGTGCAGGACTGGAAGGCGCGCGGACGTCCGCAGTACGTTGACGGCATTACCTCCGACAGCGAAAGCGAAGGCGGCGGTGGTGGCTTTGACGGCGGCGAAGAGCTGGATCCGTTATTCGACCAGGCGGTTAATTTCGTTACTGAAAAACGCAAAGCGTCCATCTCTGGCGTGCAGCGTCAGTTCCGCATCGGCTATAACCGCGCGGCGCGCATCATCGAGCAGATGGAAGCGCAGGGCATTGTGAGCGAGCAGGGGCACAACGGTAACCGTGAGGTGCTGGCTCCGCCGCCGTTTGATTAACCTTCAGCGATTGCAAAGAAGGGTAAATCAGCAAAAATTAAGCATATTCTTCTGTCGCCTGCCTTCGGGCA
Organism: Enterobacter cloacae complex sp. P47BA; assembly: GCF_014930485.1. Lineage (NCBI taxonomy): Bacteria > Pseudomonadati > Pseudomonadota > Gammaproteobacteria > Enterobacterales > Enterobacteriaceae > Enterobacter > Enterobacter cloacae complex sp. P47BA. Next base: position 25,432 of record NZ_JADBRF010000007.1, read on the forward strand.
GGTCCAGAATAGAAACGGAAACCCCATTTTCGGGAAGACGTATTTTAAGGAATAACAATGAAAAAAATCGCCATCGCCTGTGCATTACTCACCAGTTTTGTAGCCAGCAGCGTCTGGGCTGATGCAGCCAGCGACCTTAAAAGCCGACTGGATAAAGTAAGCAGCTTCCACGCCAGCTTCACGCAAAAAGTGACGGACGGCAGCGGCAACGCGGTGCAGGAAGGACAGGGTGATTTGTGGGTGAAACGCCCCAATCTGTTTAACTGGCATATGACCCAGCCGGATGAGAGCATCCTGGTTTCTGACGGTAAAACCCTGTGGTTCTTCAACCCGTTTGTTGAGCAGGCCACTGCGACCTGGCTGAAAGACGCGACCAGCAATACGCCGTTTATGCTGATCGCCCGCAACCAGACCAGCGACTGGCAGCAGTACAACATTAAACAGAACGGTGATGAATTTGTCCTGACGCCGAAAGGCAGCAACGGCAATCTGAAGCAGTTCACCATCAACGTAAGCACCAACGGTACCATTAATCAGTTCGGCGCGGTTGAGCAGGACGATCAGCGCAGCAGCTACCAGCTTAAGTCTCAGCAAAACGGCGCCGTTGACGCATCGAAATTCACCTTTACCCCGCCGCAGGGCGTAACGGTGGACGACCAACGCAATAAGTAAGAGGCGTGAGTGAGCAACCTGTCGCTCGATTTTTCAGATAATGCGTTTCAACCTCTGGCCGCCCGTATGCGGCCAGAAAATTTAGCGCAGTACATCGGTCAGCAGCATCTGCTGGCTGCGGGGAAACCCTTGCCGCGCGCTATTGAGGCGGGGCATCTGCACTCCATGATCCTCTGGGGGCCGCCCGGCACCGGAAAAACCACGCTCGCTGAAGTGATTGCCCGCTATGCCAACGCGGACGTTGAGCGTATCTCGGCGGTAACGTCTGGCGTGAAGGAGATCCGCGAGGCGATCGAGCGCGCGCGTCAGAACCGCAATGCCGGACGCCGCACCATTCTCTTTGTCGATGAAGTCCACCGCTTCAACAAGAGCCAGCAGGATGCTTTCCTGCCGCACATTGAGGACGGGACGATCTTCTTCATCGGCGCCACCACCGAAAACCCGTCGTTTGAACTCAACTCGGCGCTGCTGTCCCGCGCCCGCGTCTACCTGCTTAAATCCCTGACCACGGAAGATATCGAAAAGGTTCTGACCCAGGCAATGGACGACAAAGCGCGGGGTTACGGCGGGCAGGATATCGTTCTGCCTGACGACACGCGACGTGCGATTGCGGAGCTGGTCAACGGCGATGCGCGCCGCGCGCTGAACACGCTCGAAATGATGGCCGATATGGCAGAAATGGACGATGCGGGCAAGCGCGTATTGAAGCCTGAACTGCTCACCGAAATTGCCGGCGAGCGCAGCGCGCGTTTCGATAATAAAGGCGACCGTTTCTACGACCTGATCTCGGCGCTGCATAAGTCGGTGCGCGGCAGCGCGCCGGATGCGGCGCTCTACTGGTACGCACGTATCATTACCGCAGGTGGCGATCCGCTATACGTTGCGCGCCGCTGTCTGGCGATTGCGTCAGAAGATGTTGGCAATGCTGACCCGCGCGCCATGCAGGTTGCGCTTTCAGCCTGGGACTGCTTCACCCGCGTAGGCCCGGCGGAAGGCGAACGCGCCATTGCGCAGGCGATTGTCTATCTGGCCTGCGCGCCGAAAAGCAATGCGGTCTATACCGCGTTCAAAGCGGCGATGTCGGATGCGCGCGAGCGCCCGGACTACGATGTGCCGGTTCATCTGCGCAATGCGCCAACCAAACTGATGAAAGAGATGGGTTACGGGCAGGAGTATCGCTACGCCCATGATGAGCCTAACGCCTACGCCGCCGGGGAGGAATATTTCCCGCAGGAGATGGCACAAACGCGCTATTATCATCCCACAAACAGAGGTCTTGAAGGCAAGATTGGTGAAAAGCTCACCTGGCTCGCCGGACAGGATCAAAATAGCCCTATAAAACGCTACCGTTAGTTCAATCGTTGCGGTAATGTTGGCAATTGTATCCTTGTGACCGCAGGCTGTGGTCACATTTCCTATTTTAATTCGATAAGCACAGGATAAGCATGCTCGATCCCAATCTGCTGCGTAATGAGCCAGACGCAGTCGCTGAAAAACTGGCACGCCGGGGCTTTAAGCTGGATGTAGATAAGCTGCGCGCTCTTGAAGAGCGTCGTAAAGTACTGCAGGTACAAACTGAAAATCTGCAGGCAGAGCGTAACTCTCGATCGAAATCCATTGGCCAGGCGAAAGCGCGCGGGGAAGATATTGAGCCATTACGCCTGGAAGTGAACAAGCTGGGTGAAGAGCTGGATCAGGCGAAAGCGGAGCTGGACGTTCTTCAGGCCGAAATTCGTGACATCGCTCTGGCTATCCCGAACATTCCTGACGACAGCGTGCCTGTCGGCAAAGACGAGAACGACAACGTTGAAGTGAAGCGCTGGGGTACGCCTCGCGAGTTTGACTTCGAAGTGCGCGATCACGTGACGCTGGGCGAAATGCACGCGGGCCTGGACTTCGCCGCTGCGGTTAAGCTGACCGGATCTCGCTTTGTAGTAATGAAAGGTCAGATTGCCCATCTGCACCGCGCCCTGGCGCAGTTCATGCTGGATCTGCACACCGAGCAGCACGGCTACAGCGAAACCTATGTTCCGTATCTGGTTAACCACGATACGCTGTACGGTACGGGCCAGCTGCCGAAATTTGCCGGCGATCTGTTCCATACTCGTCCGCTGGATGAAGAAGCAGACAGCAGCAACTATGCGCTGATCCCAACCGCGGAAGTGCCGCTGACCAACCTCGTGCGTGATGAGATCATTGACGAAGACGATCTGCCAATCAAGCTGACGGCACACTCTCCGTGCTTCCGTTCAGAAGCCGGTTCTTACGGTCGCGACACCCGTGGTCTGATCCGTATGCACCAGTTCGACAAAGTCGAGATGGTGCAGATTGTCCGTCCGGAAGAATCCATGGACGCGCTGGAAGAGATGACTGGCCATGCGGAAAAAGTGCTGGAGCTGCTGGGCCTGCCGTATCGCCGCATGGCGCTGTGCACCGGTGACATGGGCTTTGGTGCCTGCAAAACCTTCGACCTGGAAGTCTGGGTGCCCGCACAGAACACCTACCGTGAAATCTCCTCCTGCTCTAACGTCTGGGATTTCCAGGCGCGCCGCATGCAGGCACGCTGCCGCAGCAAATCTGACAAGAAAACCCGTCTGGTGCATACCCTGAACGGTTCTGGTCTGGCTGTTGGCCGTACGCTGGTTGCCGTGCTGGAAAACTACCAGCAGGCAGATGGCCGCATCGAGATCCCTGAAGTGCTGCGTCCATACATGAAAGGCCAGCAGTACATTGGCTAATTCTTTGCCTCACAACAAAAAAGCGCCTTCGGGCGCTTTTTTTATGCCTCTGAATTGACACGACGCAATACCCCCTCCCTCTAAAGTAGTAATACTCCTCCGAATGAAAGTCAGCATAAGACGCTGATAACGAAGAAATACGTTATTTACAAAACTATATAGCGGTTCGTGCCGCCTCTTTTTTCTTTGTGAGCAACCAAAGTGAGTCTCTATGAAAATCAAAGCGCCTGAAGCGTTAATGGCTGCCGAGGTCACTCGCCGTGGGTTGATGAAAACCACGGCAATAGGCGGCCTGGCTGTAGCCAGCAGCGCCTTCACGCTCCCTTTTACCCGGCTGGCGTCGGCGGCGGACGCACTATCCGCAGCCGCAGCTCCGGAAAAAGTGGTGTGGAGTGCGTGTACCGTAAACTGCGGTAGCCGTTGTCCGCTGCGTATGCACGTGGTGGATGGCGAAATTAAGTATGTCGAAACCGACAACACCGGGGACGATAACTACGAAGGGTTACACCAGGTTCGCGCCTGCCTGCGCGGTCGGTCCATGCGTCGCCGCGTCTACAACCCGGATCGTCTGAAATACCCAATGAAGCGTGTCGGTAAGCGTGGGGAAGGGAAGTTTGAGCGCATTAGCTGGGACGAAGCCTACGACATTATCGCCACCAACATGCAGCGCCTGATCAAAGAGTACGGCAACGAGTCCATCTACCTGAACTATGGCACCGGGACGCTGGGCGGCACGCTGACCCGCTCCTGGCCACCGGGTAAAACGCTGGTCGCGCGTCTGATGAACTGCTGCGGCGGTTATCTCAACCACTACGGCGACTACTCTTCTGCACAGATTGCCGCAGGTCTGAACTATACCTACGGCGGCTGGGCCGACGGCAACAGCCCGTCCGATATCGAAAACAGTAAGCTGGTCGTCCTGTTCGGTAACAACCCGGGCGAAACCCGCATGAGCGGCGGCGGGGTGACGTACTACCTCGAACAGGCCCGCGCCAAATCTAATGCCCGCATGATCATTATCGATCCGCGCTATACCGACACCGGTGCCGGGCGCGAAGATGAGTGGATCCCCATTCGTCCTGGTACCGATGCGGCACTGGTTTCCGCGCTGGCGTGGGTGATGATTACTGAAAACCTCGTCGATCAGCCGTTCCTTGATAAATACTGCGTCGGTTATGACGAGAAAACGCTGCCAGCCAGTGCCCCTGCCAATGGTCACTACAAGGCATATATTCTCGGCCAGGGCAGCGACGGCGTAGCGAAAACGCCGGAGTGGGCCTCCACCATCACCGGTATTCCGGTCGAGCGCATTGTTCAGCTGGCGCGTGAGATTGGTTCAGCTAAACCGGCCTACATCAGCCAGGGCTGGGGACCGCAGCGTCATGCGAACGGTGAAATCGCCACCCGCGCTATCTCTATGCTTTCAATTCTGACCGGCAACGTCGGCGTTCATGGCGGTAACACCGGCGCGCGCGAAGGTTCTTATGAAGTGCCGTTTGAGCGGATGCCGACGCTGGATAACCCGGTTCAGACCAGCATCTCCATGTTTATGTGGACTGACGCGATCGAGCGCGGCCCGGAAATGACCGCGCTGCGCGACGGCGTTCGGGGCAAAGACAAGCTGGATGTGCCGATCAAGATGATCTGGAACTACGCCGGCAACTGCCTTATCAACCAGCACTCGGAAATCAACCGCACCCATGAAATTCTGCAGGACGACAAGAAGTGCGAGATGATTGTGGTGATCGACTGCCACATGACCTCCTCGGCAAAATATGCCGATATTCTGCTGCCGGACTGCACCGCGTCTGAGCAGATGGATTTCGCGCTGGACGCTTCCTGCGGCAACATGTCCTACGTGATCTTTACCGACCAGGCCATCAAGCCGCGCTTCGAGTGCAAAACCATCTATGAGATGGCCTCCGAACTGGCGAAGCGATTGGGCGTCGAACAGCAGTTTACCGAAGGGCGTACTCAGGAAGGATGGATGCGCCATCTGCATGAGCTCTCCCGCAAAGCCATTCCAGACCTGCCGGACTTCGACACCTTCCGCAAGCAGGGCATGTACAAGCAGCGTGACCCGGAAGGGCATCACGTGGCGTATAAAGCGTTCCGTGAAGATCCGCAGGCGAATCCGCTGACCACGCCGTCGGGCAAAATCGAAATCTACTCCGAAGCGCTGGCAAAAATCGCGTCTACCTGGGAGCTGCCGGAAGGAGATGTTATCGATCCGCTGCCGATCTACACGCCGGGGTTCGAAAACTATAACGATCCGCTGACGGCGAAATTCCCGCTGCAGCTGACCGGTTTCCACTACAAGGCGCGCGTGCACTCCACCTACGGTAACGTTGACGTACTGAAGGCCGCCTGCCGCCAGGAGATGTGGATCAACCCGATGGATGCCAAAGCACGTGGTATCCGTAACGGGGATCGCGTGCGTATCTTTAACGGTCGCGGCGAGGTACACATTGAAGCCAAAGTGACACCGCGCATGATGCCTGGCGTAGTGGCACTGGGGGAAGGGGCCTGGTACAGCCCGGATGCCAACCGCATCGACCAGGCAGGCAGTATTAACGTCCTGACCACGCAGCGTCCGTCGCCGCTGGCGAAAGGCAACCCGTCTCACACAAACCTTGTCCAGGTTGAAAAGGTTTAAGGAGTAACCGATGACAACCCAGTATGGATTTTTCATTGATTCCAGCCGTTGCACCGGGTGCAAAACCTGCGAGCTGGCCTGTAAAGATTATAAAGATCTCACCCCGGACGTGAGCTTCCGCCGCATTTACGAATACGCCGGGGGCGACTGGCAGGAAGATAACGGCGTCTGGCATCAGAACGTCTTTGCCTATTACCTGTCGATTGCCTGTAACCACTGTGAAGATCCGGCCTGCACTAAGGTGTGCCCAAGCGGGGCGATGCACAAGCGGGAGGACGGTTTTGTGGTGGTGGATGAAGATGTCTGCATTGGCTGTCGCTACTGCCATATGGCGTGCCCGTACGGCGCGCCGCAGTACAACGCCGCCAAAGGACATATGACCAAGTGCGACGGCTGCCACAGCCGCGTAGCGGACGGCAAAAAGCCAATCTGCGTCGAGTCCTGCCCGCTGCGCGCGCTGGATTTTGGTCCGATAGAAGAGCTGCGTCAGAAACACGGTCAGCTTGCCGCTGTGGCACCGCTGCCGTCAGCGCACTTCACCAAGCCGAGTATTGTCATTAAACCTAACGCCAACAGCCGTCCGACGGGTGACACCACCGGCTACCTGGCAAATCCGAAGGAGGTGTGAGATGGGAAGTGGATGGCATGAATGGCCGCTGATGATCTTCACGGTCTTTGGGCAGTGCGTAGTGGGCGGCTTCATTGTTCTGGCGCTGGCGCTGTTAAAAGGGAACCTCAATGCCGAACAGCAGCAGCGTTTGGTGTTGAGCATGTTTGGCCTGTGGGTGCTGATGGGGATTGGATTTATCGCCTCTACGCTGCACCTGGGCTCACCGATGCGCGCGTTTAACTCCCTGAACCGCGTGGGGGCGTCGTCGCTCAGTAACGAAATTGCCAGCGGGGCAATCTTCTTTGCCGTCGGCGGGCTGGGGTGGCTGCTGGCTGCGTTGAAGAAATTGCCTGCGGGCCTGCGCAGCCTGTGGCTGATCGTCACCATGGTACTGGGCGTGGTGTTCGTGTGGATGATGGTGCGCGTCTATAACACCATCGATACCGTTCCAACCTGGTACAGCGTCTGGACGCCGATGAGCTTCTTCCTGACGATGTTTATCGGCGGGCCGCTGCTGGGCTACCTGCTGCTGCGCGTGGCGGGGGTAAACGGTTGGGCAATGCGTCTGCTGCCAGCCGTTTCGCTGCTGGCGCTGGTGGTGAGCGCGATGGTCGCCCTGATGCAGGGGGCCGAGCTGGCAACCATTCACAGCTCTATCCAGCAGGCTTCTGCGCTGGTGCCGGATTACGGTTCGCTGATGGCCTGGCGTGTGGTGTTGCTGGCAGCTGCGCTGGTGTGCTGGATCGGCCCTCAGCTTAAAGGTTATCAGCCTGCACTGCCGCTCCTGTCACTGGCTTTTGTGCTGGTGCTGGCAGGGGAGTTAATTGGTCGCGGTGTGTTTTACGGCCTGCATATGACGGTCGGTATGGCTATCGCCAGCTAATTTCATTTTTCGTTATAAAAAGCCGGGACATAGCGCCCGGCTTTTCTTTTTTTCATTCATGAAATTTTTCGACTGTCGTTTTGTTTTAATTTAGGTCATTAATAAATAAAAACAGATACATAATTAATATCTATAGCAGGCGCTGCATTAGCAGGATAAGTTTTTTAAATCGACAGGGAACATATTGTGCGAGCCGGCTAAATCTGTGGATTGACTTTGTTTTTGCCAGTGGCATGATGCGCACGAAATCTGAACTTCCTCACGGTTTTTAATCCATGACCACCTATACCCGGCCAGTGCTCCTGTTGCTCTGTGGCCTGCTTCTGTTGACCCTGGCGATCGCCGTGTTAAACACGCTCGTCCCGCTGTGGCTCGCCCATGAAAACTTACCGACCTGGCAGGTGGGTATGGTCAGCTCGTCCTTTTTTACCGGGAACCTGTTGGGCACATTATTAACCGGTAGCCTGATTAAGCGTTTTGGCTTTAATCGCAGCTATTATCTGGCATCGCTGATTTTCGCTGCCGGGTGCGCCGGTCTGGGTCTGATGGTGGGCTTCTGGAGCTGGATGGCATGGCGCTTTATCGCCGGCGTCGGCTGCGCGATGATTTGGGTGGTGGTTGAAAGCGCGCTGATGTGTAGCGGTACCTCCCGCAACCGCGGACGTCTGCTGGCGGCCTATATGATGGTTTACTACGTCGGTACCGTTCTGGGTCAACTGATGGTCAGCAAACTGCCAACCGACCTGATGAGCGTGCTGCCGTGGGTAACCGGCATGGTGCTGGCCGCGATCCTGCCGCTGCTCTTTACGCGCATTGTGAACCAGAACAGCGAACATCAGGAAGCGACCCACGTCTGGCCGATGTTGAGACTCCGTCAGGCGCGTCTGGGCGTAAACGGCTGCATTATTTCGGGAATTGTACTGGGCTCGCTCTATGGCCTGATGCCGCTCTACCTGAATCATCAGGGCGTCAGCGATTCCGGAATTGGTTTCTGGATGGCGGTGATGGTCAGTGCGGGTATTGTGGGGCAATGGCCGATTGGCCGCCTGGCAGACCGTTTTGGTCGTCTGCTGGTGCTGCGCGTTCAGGTCTTTGTGGTGATCATGGGATGCCTTGCGATGCTCAGCAACGCCGCGATGGCGCCTGCACTGTTTATTCTCGGTGCCGCAGGATTCACGCTTTACCCGGTCGCGATGGCGTGGGCCTGTGAGAAAGTAGAACATCACCAGCTCGTGGCAATGAACCAGGCGCTATTATTAAGCTATACCATCGGTAGCCTGCTGGGACCGACATTTACCGCGATGCTGATGCAGAATTATTCCGACAATTTGCTGTTTATCATGATTGCCAGCGTGTCGTTTATTTATCTCCTGATGCTGCTGCGCAAAGCGGGCGAGCATCCAACCCCTGTGGCGCACGCCTGATTAAATAAAAGCCTGTCGATGACAGGCTTTTTTGTCCCTGTCACATATAAGACTTTTACGCATTGTTTGTTTTCCCCGCCTGGCGATAATTCAAATGAGTTCTACCACAAAAGGCAACAATCATGTCTATACGTCGTTTTTCCACTACCGCACTTGCCGTAGTGTTGTCTTTAACGTTTGCAACGGCTCCGGTCATGGCTAATCCTGGAAACGGGAATGGCGGTGGTCATGGAAACAGTGGCGGACAAGGTAATGGCGGCAATCATGGTAACGGGAATTCTGGTAATTCCGGTAACCATGGTAATAAGCAAAATAGCGGAAAGGAAAACCCTGGAAAATCGGATAAGAGCTTCAAAAACAGCAAAGATGTCGGTAATGACGTCGACGCTCGCGTGAGCTTCGATCATGCCCGCCACCTGGCATTGAATTATGGCTTAACGGGCTATGAGTCTCTGCCTCCGGGGATTGCGAAAAACCTCGCACGCGGTAAACCGCTTCCTCCGGGCATTGCGAAGAAGACCGTACCAGCCTCTATGCTCGGCCAGCTTCCTTCCTACCCGGGCTATGAATGGCGTGTGGTCGGGGACGACCTGGTCTTAATTGCGCTGAGTACGGCGATTGTGACCTCCGTAATTAACGGCGTCTTTAAATAGAATATAAAAAGGCCCGGTTCTTACCGGGCCTTCTCTTTAATACATGACCTTGTGGCCGTACTGCTCAAGAATACCTTTCACGCGTTCCATCGTCTCTTTTTTCGGCGGCTTCACGCCATCAAGCTTGTACTCTTCGCCCATCGCCACCCATTTATGTTTACCCAGTTCGTGATAGGGCAGAAGCTCAATTTTCTCGACGTTGCCCATGTCGCGGGTAAATTCACCCAGGCGATGCGCGGAGTCATCGTCATCTGACCAGCCGGGAACAACAACGTAGCGGATCCAGGTTTTGATGCCTTTGTCGGCGATGTACTTAGCAAACTCCAGCGTACGGTGGTTAGAAACGCCAACCAGATTCTGGTGGATCTCATCGTTCATCTGTTTGAGGTCGAGCATCACCAGATCGGTCACGTCGAGCAGTTCATCAATGACCGGATCGTAGCGGCGCACAAAGCCGTTGGTGTCGAGACAGGTATGAATGCCTTCTTTATGGCAGGCGCGGAACCAGTCGCGGACAAACTCAGCCTGAAGAATAGCTTCACCGCCGGACGCGGTCACGCCACCGCCGGATGCGTTCATAAAGTGGCGGTAGGTCACCACCTCTTTCATCAGATCTTCCACGGTGACTTCTTTACCGCCGTGCGTGTCCCAGGTGTCGCGGTTATGGCAGTACAGGCAGCGCATCAGGCAGCCCTGGAAAAAAGTAATAAAGCGGATCCCCGGGCCATCGACGGTGCCACAGGATTCAAAGGAGTGAATGCGACCAATAGTTGACATTGCGGTGATATCTCCGAATTTGGCCCATCCGGGGGCCTGTGTAGTTGCACAGCTCAAAGGCTATGTCGAGTCTGTTTTGGCTGTTATCCATAAAGTATAGATAGCGGACAAAAGAGACTGGTGAAGCGAGGGTGTTAAAAAGGCCCCACTTGCGTGGAGCCTTTATTGTACGCTTTTTAACGCGTGATTTCAGTCAATTCCACTTACATGGACTGAGTGAAAGTACGGGTGATAACGTCCTGCTGCTGTTCTTTCGTCAGGGAGTTAAAACGTACTGCGTAGCCAGATACGCGGATGGTCAGCTGAGGATATTTCTCAGGATGTTCCATCGCGTCGAGCAGCATTTCACGGTTCATTACGTTCACGTTCAGGTGCTGACCACCTTCGATGGACGCTTCGTGGTGGAAGTAACCATCCATCAGACCCGCGAGGTTAGTTTTACGCACTTCGTCGTCTTTACCCAGCGCGTTTGGCACGATAGAGAAGGTGTAAGAGATACCATCTTTCGCGTAAGCAAACGGCAGTTTAGCAACGGAGGTCAGAGAAGCTACAGCACCTTTCTGGTCACGACCGTGCATTGGGTTAGCACCTGGGCCAAATGGCGCGCCAGCACGACGACCGTCTGGAGTGTTACCGGTTTTCTTACCATACACAACGTTAGAGGTGATGGTCAGAACAGACTGAGTCGGGATAGCGTTACGGTAAGTAGTGAGTTTCTGAATTTTCTTCATGAAACGTTCTACCAGGTCAACCGCCATGTCATCAACGCGAGCGTCGTTGTTACCAAACTGCGGGTATTCGCCTTCGATTTCGAAGTCTACGGCCAGGCCGTCTTCGTCACGAATTGGTTTAACTTTCGCGTATTTGATTGCAGACAGGGAGTCAGCCGCAACAGACAGACCTGCGATACCACACGCCATGGTGCGGATAACGTCACGGTCGTGCAGCGCCATCAGAGAGGCTTCGTAGCTGTACTTGTCGTGCATGTAGTGGATAACGTTCAGCGCGGTCACGTACTGCTTAGCCAGCCAGTCCATGAAGTGGTCCATGCGCTCCATGACTTCGTCATAGTTCAGCACGTCGCCTTTGATTGGCTCAGACTTAGGACCAACCTGCATTTTCAGTTTTTCATCAACGCCGCCGTTGATAGCGTACAGCATGGTTTTCGCCAGGTTTGCACGCGCACCGAAGAACTGCATTTGTTTACCAACAACCATTGGGCTCACGCAGCAAGCGATAGCGTAGTCGTCGTTGTTGAAGTCCGGACGCATCAGGTCATCGTTCTCGTACTGCAGAGAAGAGGTGTCGATGGACACTTTAGCGGCGAATTTCTTGAAGTTCAGAGGCAGTTTTTCAGACCACAGAACGGTGATGTTCGGCTCCGGAGAAGGACCCATGGTGTACAGGGTGTTCAGGAAGCGGAAGCTGTTTTTGGTAACCAGCGTACGACCGTCAACGCCCATACCACCGATAGATTCGGTTGCCCAGATTGGGTCACCAGAGAACAGTTCATCATATTCTGGGGTACGCAGGAAGCGAACCATACGCAGTTTCATGACCAGGTGGTCAATCATTTCCTGAGCGTCTTGCTCGGTGATTTTACCTGCTTTCAGGTCACGTTCGATGTACGCATCCAGGAAGGTGGATACACGGCCGAAGGACATTGCTGCACCGTTCTGAGACTTAACAGCGGCCAGGTAGCCGAAGTAGGTCCACTGAATAGCTTCCTGAGCGTTGGTCGCAGGACCAGAGATATCGCAGCCGTATTTAGCCGCCATCTCTTTGATCTGACCCAGCGCGCGGTGCTGTTCAGCAATTTCTTCACGCAGACGGATAGTCGCTTCCAGGTTTACGCCGTTTTCCAGGTCAGACTGCAGGGAAACGAACTGCGCGTATTTGTCTTTCATCAGGAAGTCGATACCGTACAGCGCAACGCGACGGTAGTCACCGATGATACGGCCACGGCCATAGGCATCTGGCAGACCAGTCAGAACGCCAGATTTACGGCAGTTCAGAATGTCTTTGGTATAAACATCGAATACGCCCTGGTTATGGGTTTTGCGGTATTCGGTGAAGATTTTTTTCAGCATTGGGTCCAGCTCGCGGTTATACGCTTTGCAGGAACCTTCAACCATTTTGATACCACCGAACGGGATGATGGCGCGTTTCAGTGGTGCTTCAGTCTGCAGACCAACAATTTTCTCAAGGGCTTTGTTGATGTAGCCAGCATCGTGAGAAGTGATGGTGGATGCAACGGAGGTGTCAAAATCAACTGGCGCGTGAGTGCGGTTTTCCAGTTTAACGCCTTCCATTACGCTGTCCCACAGCTTGGTGGTCGCGTCAGTTGCGCCAGCCAGGAAGGATTCGTCACCTTCATACGGGGTATAGTTTTTCTGAATGAAGTCACGGACGTTGACTTCATTCTGCCAGTCACCTTTCGCAAAACCTTCCCAGGCTGTGGCTAACTTTTCATTAAGCTCGGACATGTAACACCTACCTTCTTAAGTGGATTTTTTATTTACTGCCTGAGACAACCATTAATGATGGTCGCCGCCACGCAGGTAAATGACCCAGTATGTCAACCCAACTAACAGACCCCCACCGATAATGTTCCCGATAGTGACGGGGATCAGGTTATCAGTAATGAAATTCATAATAGTCAGGTGAGAGAAACTTTCCGGGGATGAACCAACTGCGGTCCAGAACTCCGGGCTTGCAAAGTTGCGGATAACAATCCCCATCGGGATCATGAACATATTCGCAATACTGTGCTCGAAGCCGCTGGCAACAAACATCGCAACCGGCAGAACCATAATCATGGCTTTATCCATCAGGCTACGGCCAGAGTAGCTCATCCAGACCGCCAGGCAGACCATCAGGTTTGCGAGGATGCCGAGAGCAACGGCTTCGATAAATGTGTGATGCATTTTGTGGTCAGCGGTTTGCAGGACATTAAGCCCCCAGCCACCGTTGGCGGTCATATACTCGCCAGAGAGCCACATCAACAGAACAAAGAGCAGACAGCCAATCAGGTTACCAACGTAGACGTTAAGCCAGTTGCGCGCCAGTTGACCCCAGGTAATTCTTCCGCTGGCTTTCGCCACAACAATCAGCACCGTTGAGGTGAAGAGGTCGGCGCCGCAAATGACGCAGAGAATCAGACCCAGTGAGAAGCAAATGCCGCCAATCAGTTTGGCCATGCCGAAAGGCATTCCGGCAGTACCGGTGGTGGCGGTGATGTAGAAGACGAAAGCGATAGAGATGAACACACCAGCGGTGATCGCCAGATAGAACGTCTTCATCGGGTGTTTCGTTGCTTTATAGACACCCGCTTCTTCGGCAACTTTTGCCATCGCGGCGGGGAGTAAAAGATCAAAAGGGTTGTCAGCTTTCACACTAACTCTCTCTTTATTAAGTCGGCGACGAGATACTAACAAAGCATTATAGAAGAGAAATTGATATAGATCATATCTCGCCTGGCTTATAGGCCCGCAGTATGTATGGTTTCACAGCAAATGCGGAGTAAGTATTTGATTATCCGTATAAAAATAAATTTTAAAAGTTATGAAAAGAGTTGAATTTTTTCGTTCGGCCCCCTTCGAAACAGTTAATTAATATGGAGTAATTACCATAAAAAGTAACAATAAAGCCCAGGCAAATATTATTATATTTACCCGTGTTTAACTTTATTATTACAATCAACAATCATTGCCGAAGAGAATAAAAAACGGGGCAATGAAATTGCCCCGTAATATAGCCCAGACGATTGAATACGCCTACTGCCGTTAATGTTATATGCGCTTATTTTGACCAGTAAGCGGCTTTTGCTTTCTGCAGTTTTTCATAGGCCTTCAGCAGAGACTGATGCGCCGGGAAGGCTTTCAGATCGCTGTCAACCGCCTGCAGACCGTAGAACGGCTCTTCACCGCTCAGCGCCGCGCTGGCGGCTTCAACCGCTTCAGCACCGTACATACGTACGAAAGCGTTCAGGTACTGCAGTGGCTCGCGATCGTCTTCCTGCGCAAGCAGCAGCAGGGTTTGCAGGCAGCGGTAATAGTTGGTGCGCTCGGCGGAGAAGACCGACTGGTTAAACTCCATGGTCCATTCTGTCCAGGCCAGAGCCTGATCCAGATCGCCGCCCGCGAGGGCCAGCATCGCTTTCAGTTCACCGATGCGCAGCGTGTACCAGCCGTTGTCTTTCCCGGTCGCCAGACCCAGCAGCTCGCGCACGCGGGTAAAGTCATCGTGGCCTTCATCGTCCAGCTGGGCTATCAGGTTGAGATAATCTTCTTTTTCCCACTCGCTGCCCGGCAGGGAGAGTAGGGTTTCACGCAGGTGCGCGCCCATGCTGTTGTTTGCGAGCCACAGATCTTCCGCCGGATAGATATCAGACATGCCAGGCACGATGATGCGGCACGCGTAAACGCCCAGGTGCTCGTAATCGGCAATGTACACTTCCTGGTCTTCCGCGTTAAAGATCGCCATCAGCGTCGCGAACTCTTCTTCCGTGGTACCGGCAAAGCTCCAGTCCACGAACGGATAGTCCGCGTCCTGCTTGAACATATCCCAGGAGATCAAACCGCTGGAGTCGATGAAGTGGGTTTCGAGGTTGGTGTGCTCGGCCACTTCTTCATCGTCAAACGTTGGCGGGGTGAATACGTCGAGATCTTTCAGGCTACGGCCCTGCAGCAGCTCGGTCACGGTACGCTCCAGCGCCACGCCGAAGTCAGGATGCGCGCCGAAGGAGGCGAAGCAGGTTCCGTTAGTCGGGTTAAACAGCACGACGCAGATAACCGGATATTTACCGCCCAGCGAGCCGTCATACGCAAAGATTGGGAAACCTTCGGCTTCCAGTTTGGCGATGGATTCCACCACCCCCGGGTAGCGCGCCAGCACGTCTGCCGGAATTTCAGGCAGGCTGATGGATTCGGCGATAATGCGGTTTTTGATATGACGCTCGAAGACTTCAGAGAGACCCTGCACGCGCGCTTCATTGCGGGTGTTACCGGCGGACATACCGTTGGACACATACAGGTTGCCGACGATGTTCATCGGAATATACACGGTTTGCTCGTCAGACTGACGGGTGAACGGCAGGGCGCAGATCCCACGCTCTTCATTCCCAGACTGCAGATCGATCAGCATGCTGGCGGTCAGTTCGTTTTCCGGATCGTAGAAGGCACGCAGACGGGCATCCAGAATGCCTTCCGGCAGTTCATCGTCTTCGGTCAGCGGGAACCATTTTTCGTTCGGATAGTGAACGAACGGGCCGTTGGCGATGGTTTCACCCAGCCAGAAGTCAGCGAAGAAGTAGTTGGTGGACAGACGCTCAAAATACTCACCCAGCGCAGAGGCCAGTGCCGCTTTTTTCGTCGCACCTTTACCGTTGGTAAAGCAGAGCGCGCAGTCTTTGTCGCGAATGTGCACGGACCAGACGTGAGGCACCGGGTTCAGCCAGGAGGCTTCTTCGATGTTAAAGCCCAGGTCGGTCAGTTTCTGCTGGAAGCGAGCGATGGAATCTTCCAGAGCGGCGTCTTTGCCGGGGATAAACGTTTGAGTCATGGCGTTCACTTTTATCGTACGTAAAGCGCGCAATGATACGGGTTTTGCGTGACGGGTGCTATCTCCGGCGAAAATAAATGGCTGGGCTATGCTTAGTAGCAGTAACTGACTGTTAAGGCATAGAAAAATGAAAGCATTTGATCTCCAGCGGATGGCGTTTGATAAAGTTCCACCTGAATTTCTGGGCGAAGTGGCGCTGCGCAGCCTGTATACCTTCGTACTCGTCTTCCTGTTTCTCAAAATTACCGGCCGTCGTGGCGTTCGTCAGATGTCGCTGTTTGAAGTGCTGATCATCCTGACGCTGGGCTCGGCGGCGGGGGACGTCGCGTTTTATGACGACGTGCCGATGGTGCCGGTGTTTATCGTTTTTGTTTCCCTCGCCTTGCTTTACCGGCTGGTGATGTGGCTGATGTCAAAAAGTGAAAAGCTGGAAGATCTGCTTGAAGGGAAACCGGTCGTTATTGTCGAGGACGGTCAGCTGGCCTGGGAAAATGTGCAAAGCGCCAATATGACCGAGTTTGAGTTCTTTATGGAGCTGCGCCTGAATAGCGTTGAACAGCTCGGACAGGTGCGGCTGGCGATCATGGAAACCAATGGGCAAATCAGCGTCTATTACTATGCTGATGACGACGTTAAGCCCGGCCTGTGTATCCTGCCGGATATGTTAGTAGAACGGTTCAGGGTGATACCTGAAACCGGGGAGTATGCATGTATAAAATGTAGTCATGTTGTGGGGATGCATGCGGGCGATCATCAATTATGCCCTCGTTGTGCAAATCCGGAATGGACAAAGGTTAGCCGGGCTAAACGCCTCGTCTGACAGCGATTTTGTCGGTTTTGTGACGACGAGGCGGCAGATTGTTTTGTGTGACGAAGGGCACATTTCCCCGGTCATAAGTTTTAGACATTGCGGCGCGTGTCACTGAATGATAAAACCGATATCCACAGTTATAACTTATGGCTTTTAGCGTGGTGAGGGGAAATGGCTCAAGTCTTTAATTTCAGTTCAGGTCCGGCAATGTTACCGGCAGACGTGCTCAAACAGGCTCAACAGGAGCTGTGTGACTGGAACGGTCTGGGTACGTCGGTGATGGAAATCAGCCACCGTGGTAAAGCGTTTATTCAGGTGGCGGAAGAGGCAGAAAAGGATTTTCGCGATCTGCTGAACATTCCCTCGAACTACAAAGTATTGTTCTGTCACGGCGGTGGACGCGGCCAGTTTGCGGGCATCCCGCTCAATCTGCTGGGCGACAAAACCACCGCTGATTACGTCGATGCCGGCTACTGGGCAGCCAGTGCGGTAAAAGAAGCGCACAAATACTGCACGCCGAACGTTATCGACGCCAAAGTGACCGTTGACGGTCTGCGCGCCGTGAAGCCGATGAGCGAGTGGCAGCTGTCTGACAACGCCGCGTATCTCCACTACTGCCCGAACGAAACCATCGACGGCATCGCCATTCACGAAGAGCCAGACTTTGGCGACAATGTCATTGTGACGGCGGACCTCTCTTCAACCATTCTGTCCACTCCGCTGGACGTCAGCCGCTACGGCGTCATTTACGCAGGTGCTCAGAAAAACATCGGTCCTG
This sequence comes from Enterobacter cloacae complex sp. P47BA, assembly GCF_014930485.1. Lineage (NCBI taxonomy): Bacteria > Pseudomonadati > Pseudomonadota > Gammaproteobacteria > Enterobacterales > Enterobacteriaceae > Enterobacter > Enterobacter cloacae complex sp. P47BA. The sequence goes on from NZ_JADBRF010000007.1 coordinate 42,996, forward strand.
CTGGGCTGACTATTGTCATCGTCCGTGAAGACCTGCTGGGGAAAGCCCATAAGTCCTGCCCGTCAATCCTGGATTACACCGTCCTGAATGACAACGACTCCATGTTCAACACCCCACCTACGTTTGCCTGGTATCTCTCCGGCCTGGTCTTCAAATGGCTGAAGCAAAACGGCGGCGTGGCGCAGATGGACAAGATCAATCAGCAGAAAGCCGAACTGCTGTATGGCGTGATCGACAAGAGCGATTTCTACCGTAACGATGTGGCGAAAGCGAACCGTTCCCGCATGAACGTACCGTTCCAGCTGGCAGACAGCAGCCTGGACAGCGTGTTCCTGGAAGAGTCGTTCGCGGCGGGTCTGCACGCGCTGAAAGGCCATCGTGTGGTTGGCGGGATGCGTGCTTCCATTTATAACGCCATGCCGCTGGAAGGGGTTAAAGCTCTGACCGATTTCATGATCGACTTCGAACGTCGTCACGGTTAATTTGCTGTTTTTCACCCCCGCAGCGTCCCTGCGGGGTTTTTATTATGTTGAGTTGAGAGTTTAGTTTTCATGGAATCCCTGACGTTACAACCTATCGCGCGGGTAGATGGCACCATCAATCTGCCTGGTTCAAAAAGTGTCTCGAACCGCGCTCTGCTGCTGGCAGCTCTGGCAAACGGCACCACCGTCCTCACCAACCTGCTGGACAGCGATGACGTGCGCCATATGCTCAATGCGCTGAAAGCGTTGGGCGTTCATTACACACTCTCTGACGATCGCACCCGCTGCGAAGTGACCGGCAACGGCGGCGCGCTGCAGGCGAGTGACGAGCTTGAGCTGTTTCTGGGTAACGCGGGTACCGCGATGCGTCCGCTGGCGGCGGCCCTGTGCCTCGGGAGCAATAACATCGTGCTGACCGGCGAGCCGCGCATGAAGGAACGTCCGATCGGCCATCTGGTAGATGCCCTGCGTCAGGGCGGCGCGCAGATTGAGTATCTGGAGCAGGAAAATTACCCGCCACTGCGTCTGCGCGGGGGCTTTACCGGCGGTACCGTCGAGGTTGACGGCAGCGTCTCCAGCCAGTTCCTGACGGCGCTGCTGATGACCGCGCCGCTGGCCCCGCAGGATACGGTTATCACGATTAAAGGTGAGCTGGTCTCCAAACCGTATATTGATATTACGCTGCATCTGATGAAAACCTTCGGCGTTGAGGTTGAAAACCAGTCTTATCAGCGTTTCGTGGTTCGCGGCGCGCAGCAGTACCAGTCGCCGGGCAACTACCTGGTTGAAGGCGATGCTTCATCCGCATCCTATTTCCTTGCCGCTGGCGCGATTAAAGGCGGTACGGTAAAAGTGACCGGCATTGGCCGCAACAGCGTGCAGGGCGATATTCGTTTTGCTGACGTGCTGGAAAAAATGGGCGCGGTTGTCACCTGGGGGGATGATTTCATCTCCTGTACCCACGGTGAGCTGAACGCCATCGACATGGACATGAACCATATCCCGGATGCGGCGATGACCATTGCCACGGCGGCGCTGTTTGCCAAAGGCACCACCACGCTGCGCAACATCTATAACTGGCGCGTAAAAGAGACGGACCGCCTGTTCGCGATGGCAACCGAGTTGCGTAAAGTCGGCGCTGAGGTAGAAGAGGGCGAAGATTACATTCGCGTCACGCCGCCGGCAAAACTGAACTTTGCTGAAATCGGGACCTATAACGATCACCGTATGGCGATGTGTTTCTCGCTGGTGGCGCTGTCCGATACCCCTGTGACCATTCTCGATCCGAAATGTACGGCGAAAACCTTCCCGGACTATTTCGAACAGCTGGCGCGCATTAGCACCCTGGCATGATGAAGTCTTGCCGCATCACCTGATGCGGCATTTCCTTACGCTTCCTGACGATCTTTCCCGCTCATTTCTTCTACACTCTGCTTCTATCATTCCGTAATTTGCACGCAAAGGTAACAGTTGCGCACGTTGGCGCGTATAATGCGCGGCGTTCATGTTAACGGTATGCCTTATTTAAGGAGAAAAAGATGACGGCAGTTGCCCCGGTAATCACCATTGATGGGCCGAGTGGCGCAGGGAAAGGTACTCTGTGCAAAGCGATGGCGGAAGCATTGCAATGGCATCTTTTAGATTCGGGAGCAATCTATCGCGTGCTGGCGCTGGCTGCGCTGCATCATCACGTGGATGTCGCCTCTGAAGAAGCGCTGGTACCGCTGGCTGCTCATCTGGATGTGCGTTTTGTTTCTACCGATGGCAACCTGGAAGTGATCCTGGAAGGGGAAGATGTGAGCGGTGAAATCCGTACGCAGGAAGTCGCTAATGCGGCCTCCCAGGTGGCGGCTTTCCCACGCGTTCGCGAGGCGCTGCTGCGTCGCCAGCGAGCGTTTCGTGAAGCCCCGGGTCTGATCGCTGATGGACGCGACATGGGAACCGTAGTCTTCCCTGATGCGCCAGTAAAAATCTTCCTTGACGCCTCTTCGGAAGAACGTGCTCAACGCCGTATGCTTCAGTTGCAGGAAAAGGGGTTTAGTGTTAACTTTGATCGCCTTTTATCCGAGATAAAAGAGCGCGATGACCGCGATCGTAACCGCGCCGTCGCACCGCTTGTTCCTGCAGAAGATGCATTAGTTCTGGATTCAACCAGTTTAACTATTGAGCAAGTGATTGAAAAAGCGCTACAATATGCGCGCCAAAAACTGGCACTCGCGTAATCGCGACCGATTTAGCAGTACCCCCGCTGCAATGGATTGACGGCGGGTATGTGAAACAACCCCATCCGGCACGGAGCCAGGTGGACGTTAATATTAACCTGAAGATTAAACATGACTGAATCTTTTGCTCAACTGTTTGAAGAATCCTTAAAAGAAATCGAAACCCGTCCGGGTTCCATCGTTCGCGGTGTTGTTGTTGCTATCGACAAAGACGTAGTACTGGTTGACGCCGGTCTGAAATCTGAGTCCGCCATTCCGGCTGAGCAGTTCAAAAACGCCCAGGGCGAGCTGGAAATCCAGGTTGGTGACGAAGTTGACGTTGCTCTGGACGCAGTAGAAGACGGCTTCGGCGAAACCCTGCTGTCTCGTGAGAAAGCTAAACGTCACGAAGCATGGATCACGCTGGAGAAAGCTTACGAAGAAGCTGAAACTGTGGTCGGTGTTATCAACGGCAAAGTTAAAGGTGGCTTCACTGTTGAGCTGAATGGTATTCGTGCGTTCCTGCCAGGTTCACTGGTAGACGTTCGTCCAGTCCGTGACACCCTGCACCTCGAAGGCAAAGAGCTTGAGTTCAAAGTAATCAAGCTGGACCAGAAGCGTAACAACGTTGTTGTTTCCCGTCGTGCCGTTATCGAATCCGAAAACAGCGCAGAACGCGATCAGCTGCTGGAAAACCTGCAGGAAGGCATGGAAGTCAAAGGTATCGTTAAGAACCTCACTGACTACGGCGCATTCGTTGACCTGGGCGGCGTTGATGGCCTGCTGCACATCACCGACATGGCGTGGAAACGCGTTAAGCACCCAAGCGAAATCGTGAACGTGGGCGACGAAATCACTGTTAAAGTGCTGAAGTTCGACCGCGAGCGTACTCGTGTATCCCTCGGCCTGAAACAGCTGGGCGAAGATCCATGGGTAGCTATCGCTAAGCGTTACCCAGAAGGTACTAAACTGACTGGTCGCGTAACCAACCTGACCGACTACGGCTGCTTCGTTGAAATCGAAGAAGGCGTTGAAGGCCTGGTGCACGTTTCCGAAATGGACTGGACCAACAAAAACATCCACCCATCCAAAGTTGTTAACGTTGGTGATGTAGTGGAAGTGATGGTTCTGGATATCGACGAAGAACGTCGTCGTATCTCCCTGGGCCTGAAGCAGTGCAAAAACAACCCATGGCAGCAGTTCGCGGAAACCCACAACAAGGGCGACCGTGTTGAAGGTAAAATCAAGTCTATCACTGACTTCGGTATCTTCATCGGCCTGGATGGCGGCATCGATGGCCTGGTTCACCTGTCTGACATCTCCTGGAACGTTGCAGGCGAAGAAGCAGTTCGTGAATACAAAAAAGGCGACGAAATCGCTGCAGTTGTTCTGCAGGTTGACGCAGAGCGTGAGCGTATCTCCCTGGGCGTTAAACAGCTCGCAGAAGATCCGTTCAACAACTGGGTTGCACTGAACAAGAAAGGCGCAATCGTAAACGGTAAAGTGACTGCAGTTGACGCTAAAGGCGCAACCGTAGAACTGGCTGACGGCGTTGAAGGTTACCTGCGCGCTTCTGAAGCTTCACGTGACCGCGTTGAAGATGCCACTCTGGTTCTGAACGTAGGCGACGACGTTGAAGCTAAGTTCACCGGTGTTGACCGCAAGAACCGTGCAATCAGCCTGTCTGTTCGTGCTAAAGACGAAGCTGATGAGAAAGATGCAATCGCAACTGTTAACAAACAGGAAGATGCAAACTTCTCTAACAACGCAATGGCTGAAGCTTTCAAAGCAGCTAAAGGCGAGTAATATCAGGTTCTCAGCATCATTTGAGCTGTAACGCATTTACAGCGCGAAGGATGAGGAGCAGACTTGACAGATTGCAGGATTCGTCCTGTAATCAATAACAAAGGGCGGCTACGGCCGCCCTTGTTTAATGAGCTGTTCAGCTAATTGGTTTGAAAGGAACCGGAGGAATCATGACCAAGTCAGAATTGATTGAAAGACTTGCCAGTCAGCAACCGCATATCCCTGCCAAGGCAGTGGAAGATGCCGTAAAAGAGATGCTGGAGCATATGGCCTCCACTCTTGCCCAGGGCGAGCGCATTGAAATCCGCGGTTTCGGTAGTTTTTCTCTGCACTATCGTGCTCCACGTACCGGGCGTAACCCGAAAACTGGTGATAAAGTCGAGCTGGAAGGTAAGTACGTTCCACACTTTAAGCCGGGTAAAGAACTGCGCGATCGCGCCAATATTTACGGCAACTGAGTTTAGCCAGCCGGTTAAACTGGGTTCGAAAGAAAGCACCTGCGGGTGCTTTTTTTGTCTCCGTCACTTTCATTCTGAAGGTGTCTCGCATTTTAAGTTGCGTTTTCTGCAACGCGCTAAAAACCTTGCAGCGCTTGCTGTAGATTGCATTTTTCACGCCTGACACCCCGCTCGATCTGCCCGCATACTGCCACCCAGAAACAGGGAGGTAGCAATGGGAATTCCCGCTTTTGGTATCTGCGCCATTCTGGCGATAGCCCCGTTACTCTGGTTACCTGAACTGCCATCGCGTTATACCATCTGGATAATGATGGCTGGCGCAGTTGCACTGGCCGCACGCCAAAACGTACGGCTGAAGTATGTGGGGTTGACGCTGTTATTTTGCGTGTGGGGCATTCTGGCCGCGCAAGAGAGCGTCTGGCCGATGCAGCATTTAACCGCAGGTGCCGTACAGGCCGAGGTGGAGATCGCCGCGACTGATGGTGCCACTGTGCATCAGGGAAAAATACTCACCGTTGATGGCCAGCGCTGGTGGGCGTCAACGGGCGTAACGCTTTATGGTCATTATCTGCCGCAGAAAGCGTGTGCCGGTCAGCGCTGGGCGATGACGCTCCGGCTCAGGCCTGTACACGGCGAACTGAACGACGGAGGGTATGACCCCCAGCGCAGCGCTATTGCCCGCCATCAAACGCTAAGTGGGCGTTTTACCCATGCAGAACTCATCGATGGACGCTGCAGCCTGCGAGCGCAATACCTGACATCGCTGCAAAACCGACTTTCAGTTTATCGCTGGGGCGCGGTTATCCTCGGGCTGGGCATGGGAGAACGTCTGGATGTCCCCAGGGAAATAAAAGACCTGATGCGTGAAACCGGCACGCTGCATCTGATGGCGATTTCGGGTCTGCATATCGCGCTGGCGGCCTCCATCGTCTGGTTTCTTGTGCGCGGGCTTCAGTTTTTATTACCTTGCCATCGGGTCAACTGGCAAATGCCTCTGCTGGCAGGGTTATTCTTTGCTGCTTTCTACGCCTGGCTGACCGGTCTGCAACCGCCCGCGCTACGCACGGTCATCGCACTTGCTGTACTGGCGGCGCTGCGGATCGGTTCCCGGCAATGGTCTCCATGGCAGGTGTGGATCTGCTGTGTCGCGACGATCCTGATAAGCGATCCCTTAGCCATACTTTCGCAGAGTCTGCTTTTGTCTGCATTTGCCGTCGCCGCGCTGATTTTCTGGTTTCAGTGGTTGCCGCTTCCTCACTGGCAGTGGGCTCGCCGGATACGTCCGCTGCTGAACCTGGTCTATCTGCAGGTCGGCATGCTGTTACTTCTCATGCCGCTACAGGTTCTGATTTTCCATGGCTTTAGCATTTCATCGTTGATCGCCAATTTCTTTGCCGTGCCGTTGGTGACGTTTGTCTGCGTACCGCTGATTTTACTCGGCATGCTGCTCCATCTGCTGCCGCTGGCGGGGCTGGAAAGCGGCATCTGGTATGCAGCCGATAAGACGCTTGCCGGGTTGTTCTGGTTGCTGATGCGCCTGCCAGACGGCTGGCAGGGTGTGGACCAGCGCTGGCAGTACATGACGTTACTGCCGTGGCTTATCCTCATCGGCTGGCGTTTCCGCGCCTGGAAAACCGTTCCTGCCGTTTGTCTGGCGGGAAGTGTCTTGCTGGCTTCTCCCCTCTGGCGAAAGGCGAAAAGCGACGCCTGGACGCTCCATATGCTGGACGTGGGGCAGGGGCTGGCAATGGTTATTGAACGACAGGGAAAAGCCATTCTTTACGATACCGGGCTTGCCTGGCCGGGCGGGGATCGTGCACAGCGGTTAATTATTCCATGGCTGCGCTGGCATCATCTGCAGCCGGAAGGCGTTATTCTCAGCCATGAGCATCTCGACCATGCGGGAGGTCTTGTATCGCTGCAAAAAACATGGCCCGAAATGTGGGTAAGAAGTCCGTTGCACCAGACTGGGCATCGTCCCTGCTTTCGCGGGCAAAGATGGCAATGGCAGGGGTTAACGTTCACCGTCCACTGGCCCACTGAAAATTATCCGGCTCAGGGTAACAATCACTCCTGCGTGGTAAAAATTGACGACGGCGAGCAGAGCGTTCTGCTGACGGGAGACATTGAAGCACAGGCAGAACAGGCTATGCTTAGCCATTACTGGCAGCATCTGACGTCCACCCTCATACAGGTACCTCATCACGGCAGCAATACCGCGTCTTCATTGCCGCTGGTACAGCGCCTGGAAGGGGAGATTGCGCTGGATTCAGCGGCCCGCTATAACGCATGGCGATTCCCGTCGGCTAAAGTAGTCCGGCGCTATCGAAAAGAGGGATATATCTGGCACGATACCCCCCATTCCGGGCAAATATCGGTGACATTTTCGCACCATCGCTGGCAAATCCGGCGCGTGCGGGATCAATTTTTACCCCCCTGGTATCATCAGTGGTTTGGCGCGCCCGTAGATAACGGGTAGAATATGCGGCTATTTCAACAAATGCTGGTTTTTTGAATGCATAACGACAAAGATCTCTCCACGTGGCAAACCTTCCGCCGACTCTGGCCGATGATTGCTCCCTTTAAAGCAGGCCTGATCGTGGCGGGTGTAGCGTTAATCCTCAACGCAGCCAGCGATACTTTTATGTTATCGCTCCTCAAACCGTTACTGGACGACGGTTTTGGTAAAACGGATCGCTCAGTGTTGCTATGGATGCCTCTGGTGGTTATCGGGCTGATGATCTTACGTGGTATCACCAGCTATATCTCCAGCTACTGCATCTCCTGGGTTTCCGGGAAAGTGGTTATGACCATGCGCCGTCGTCTGTTCAGCCACATGATGGGCATGCCGGTTTCATTCTTTGACAAGCAATCCACCGGGACGCTGCTGTCTCGTATTACCTACGATTCAGAGCAGGTTGCCTCCTCCTCTTCAAGCGCGCTGATTACCGTCGTGCGCGAAGGAGCGTCGATCATCGGTCTGTTTGCAATGATGTTCTATTACAGCTGGCAGCTGTCGCTGATCCTTATCGTGCTGGCACCGGTCGTGTCCATTGCTATCCGCGTCGTCTCAAAGCGCTTCCGCAATATCAGTAAGAATATGCAGAACACCATGGGGCAGGTGACGACCAGCGCAGAACAGATGCTGAAAGGGCACAAAGAAGTGTTGATCTTCGGCGGTCAGGAAGTTGAAACCAAACGCTTTGACAAAGTCAGCAACAAAATGCGTCTGCAGGGGATGAAGATGGTCTCGGCCTCTTCCATCTCTGACCCGATCATTCAGCTGATTGCCTCACTGGCGTTGGCGTTCGTTCTTTATGCGGCAAGCTTCCCGAGCGTAATGGAGACGCTGACGGCGGGTACTATCACCGTAGTCTTCTCCTCGATGATTGCCCTGATGCGCCCGCTGAAATCCCTGACCAACGTGAACGCCCAGTTCCAGCGCGGGATGGCCGCCTGCCAGACGCTGTTCAGCATTCTGGATTCTGAACAGGAAAAAGACGAAGGTACACGCGAGGTAGAGCGCGCGCGTGGCGACGTGGAGTTCCGCAACGTGACCTTCACCTATCCAGGCCGCGAAACGCCGGCTCTGCGCAATATCAACCTGACGATTCCGGCAGGTAAAACCGTTGCGCTGGTAGGCCGCTCCGGCTCCGGTAAATCCACCATTGCGAGCCTCATCACTCGTTTCTACGATATTAACGAAGGTGAGATCCTGCTGGATGGTCACGACCTGCGGGAGTACACCCTGCAGTCGCTGCGTAACCAGGTTGCGCTGGTTTCTCAGAACGTGCATCTCTTCAACGATACGGTTGCCAACAACATTGCTTATGCGCGCACTGACGAGTACAGCCGCGAGCAGATTGAGAACGCCGCGCGTATGGCGTATGCAATGGACTTTATCAACAAGATGGATAACGGTCTGGACACGATCATCGGTGAAAACGGGGTACTGCTCTCCGGCGGTCAGCGCCAGCGTATCGCCATTGCGCGCGCGCTGCTGCGCGATAGCCCGATACTGATCCTGGACGAAGCAACCTCTGCACTGGATACGGAATCTGAACGCGCGATTCAGTCGGCGCTGGATGAACTGCAAAAGAACCGTACGTCGCTGGTGATTGCGCACCGTCTGTCCACTATTGAGCAGGCAGATGAGATCGTCGTGGTTGAAGACGGCATCATTGTTGAACGCGGAAGCCATGCCGATCTGCTGGAACATCGTGGCGTTTACGCCCAGCTTCACAAGATGCAGTTCGGCGAATGATTGCTCGCATCTGGTCCGGTGAATCCCCGCTGTGGCTGCTGCTTTTGCCGCTCTCCTGGCTGTACGGCCTGGTGAGCGGCATTATTCGCCTGTTTTATCGTCTGGGGATCAAGCGTGCCTGGCGCGCGCCGGTTCCGGTAGTCGTGGTGGGTAACCTCACGGCGGGCGGCAACGGTAAAACGCCAGTGGTGATCTGGCTGGTGGAGCAGTTGCAAAAACGCGGCATCCGCCCCGGCGTGGTATCGCGTGGGTATGGTGGTAAAGCGGCGCGCTACCCATTGCTGCTGTCGGCGGAAACCACGACCGCAGAAGCGGGTGATGAGCCAGTATTGATTTTCCAGCGTACCGGTGCGCCGGTTGCGGTCTCCCCGGTGCGCAGCGACGCCGTGCAGGCCCTGCTTGCTGAACACGCGGTACAAATCATCATCACTGATGATGGCCTGCAGCATTACGCTCTGGCGCGTGATAAAGAGATTGTAGTTATCGACGGCATTCGCCGTTTCGGCAACGGCTGGTGGCTGCCCGCTGGCCCCATGCGTGAACGCGCTTCGCGTCTGAAGTCCGTTGATGCGGTGATAGTTAACGGCGGTGAAGCCGAGGCGGGTGAAATTCCTATGCGTCTGTTACCGGGAATGGCGGTCAACCTGGTGACGGGTGAACGCCGGGCGGTTGCAGAACTGCCTTCGCTGGTGGCAATGGCGGGTATTGGTCATCCGCCGCGCTTCTTCGCGACGCTGGAGCAGTGTGGCGCCCGGCTGGAAAAACGCGTTCCGCTGGCTGACCATCAGGCGATGGTGGCAGAACAGGTTGAGGCGCTTACCGCGCCTGGCCAGACGCTCATTATGACCGAAAAAGATGCGGTGAAATGCCGTGCCTTTGCGAAAGAAAACTGGTGGTATCTGCCGGTTGACGCTGAACTCAGCGGCGAACAGCCGGAACAATTGCTTAAGGAACTGATTACGTTGGTGCAGTAGAGGCTTACGCGGTTCTGGTGGCGCTTTGACTGACAGGAAAACGCATGTCTTTACCGCAACTCTCGCTTTCAGCCGCACGTCATTTACACCTTGCCGCGCAGGGGCTGCTCAAAAAGCCCCGTCGCCGCGCGCAGCCTGCCGATATCCTCTCTACCGTCCAGCGCATGTCGCTGCTCCAAATCGACACCATTAACATTGTCGCCCGTAGCCCTTACCTGGTGCTGTTTAGCCGCCTGGGGAGTTATCCTCCGCAGTGGCTGGATGAGGCGCTCTCCAAAGGGGAGCTGATGGAGTACTGGGCTCACGAAGCCTGCTTCCTGCCCCGTAGCGATTTCGCCCTGGTACGTCACCGTATGCTTGCTCCGGAAAAGATGGGATGGAAATACCGGCAGGCGTGGATGGAGGAACATGAGGCCGAAATAGAGCAGCTTATCAGCCATATTCAGGAAAACGGCCCCGTTCGATCCGCCGATTTTGAACATCCGCGCAAAGCTGCAGGCGGATGGTGGGAGTGGAAGCCGCACAAGCGTCATCTTGAAGGGTTGTTCACGTCAGGCAAAGTCATGGTCATTGAACGGCGTAATTTTCAGCGCGTTTATGATCTGACGCATCGCGTGATGCCTCACTGGGACGACGAGCGGGATCTGCTTACCCAGGAGGCGGCCGAGGCCATCATGCTGGAGAACAGCGCCCGCAGCCTGGGCATTTTCCGTCCGCAATGGCTGGCAGACTATTACCGCCTCCGTCAGCCTGCGCTGAAGCCTCTGCTTGAGATGTGGCAGCGCGAACAGCGAGTTATTCCCGTTATGGTGGAAACGCTGGGAGAAATGTGGCTGCATGCGGATCTTGTCCCTCTGCTGCCCGAGGCGCTGGAGGGGAAACTCCGGGCGACCCACAGCGCGGTATTGTCGCCGTTCGACCCGGTTGTCTGGGACAGAAAACGCGCCGAGCAGCTGTTTGACTTCAGCTACCGGCTGGAATGCTATACCCCGGCGCCAAAGCGGCAATACGGCTACTTTGTTTTACCGCTGCTGCACAAGGGACAACTGGTCGGACGCATGGATGCCAAAATGCACCGCAAGACCGGCACGCTTGAAGTCATTGCCCTTTATCTGCAAGAGGGCATCAGGGTCACGGCGAGCCTGGAAAAAGGGTTAACGTCCGCCATTAGCGAGTTCGCGCGCTGGCAGGAGGCTCGCGACGTAACGCTTGGCCGGGTACCTGACGGGTTATTCACATCCTGTCGAAGTGGCTGGGAAACAGGCACGCCCTGAAAAGGGAATGTGTTAAGCTTTAGCGATTACCCATACGGAGGAACTATGGATCACCGTTTACTTGAAATTATTGCCTGCCCGGTATGCAACGGCAAACTTTACTACAGCCAGGACAAACAGGAGCTGATCTGCAAGCTGGACAGTCTGGCCTTCCCGCTGCGTGACGGCATTCCGGTACTGCTGGAAAATGAAGCCCGTTCCCTGGTGGCAGAAGAGAGCAAACCATGAGTTTTGTTGTCATTATTCCTGCACGTTATGCCTCAACGCGTCTGCCGGGTAAACCGCTGGTAGATATCAACGGCAAGCCGATGATTGTGCATGTCCTTGAGCGGGCGCGTGAGTCCGGTGCCGACCGCATTATCGTTGCAACCGATCATCCTGATGTCGCCCGTGCGGTTGAGGCCGCAGGCGGTGAGGTGTGCATGACCCGCGCCGATCACCAGTCCGGCACCGAGCGTCTGGCTGAAGTGGTTGAGAAATGTGGTTTCAGTGACGATACGGTCATCGTCAACGTGCAGGGCGACGAGCCGATGATCCCGGCCGTTATTATCCGTCAGGTGGCGGAAAACCTGGCGCAGCGTCAGGTCGGTATGGCGACGCTCGCGGTGCCTATTCACCACGCTGAAGAGGCATTCAATCCGAATGCGGTGAAGGTGGTGATGGATGCCGAAGGCTATGCGCTCTATTTCTCCCGCGCTACGATTCCGTGGGATCGCGATCGCTTTGCGCTCTCTAAAGAGACCATCGGTGATTCTTTCCTGCGCCATATTGGGATCTACGGCTATCGCGCCGGCTTTATTCGCCGCTATGTAGCCTGGGCACCGAGCCCGCTGGAGCATATCGAAATGCTGGAGCAGCTTCGCGTGCTCTGGTATGGCGAAAAAATCCACGTTGCCGTTGCCCGCGAAGTACCGGGAACGGGCGTTGATACCCCAGAAGATCTTGAGCGCGTCCGCGCCGAGTTGCGCTAATCCCGCCTGCATCCCTCCTTTCGGAGGGATGTTCTCTCCCCGCAAATTCCCCTTTCTTTACCCTAATTGATCTCTTCCGGGTGACATCTTCACGCTGTGCGCTCATTATAAAAGCAGTAGTCTTAATGGGGGTAATCTCATATGGAACAGCTGCGTGCCGAACTTAGCCATCTGCTGGGTGAGAAGTTAAGCCGGGTCGAATGCGTGAGTGAAAAGGTCGATACCGCGCTCTGGTCGTTGTATGACGGCCAGGGCAACCCGATGCCGCTGATGGCACGAAGCTTCTCGTCGCCGGGCGTCGCCAGGCAGCTTGCCTGGAAAATGTCGATGCTGGCACGGGAGGGAACCGTCCGTATGCCGACCGTGTACGGCGTGATGACCCACGAGGAACATCCCGGCCCGGACGTACTGCTGATTGAGCGTTTACGCGGTGTGCCGGTAGAAGCGCCCGCGCGTACGCCGGAACGCTGGGAACAGCTGAAGGATCAGATTGTTGAGGCGCTGCTGGCCTGGCACCGACAGGATAGCCGCGGGCTTGTTGGTCCGGTTGACAGCACCCAGGAAAACCTGTGGCCGCTGTGGTATCGCCAGCGGGTGGAAGTGCTGTGGGGGACGCTTAACCAGTTCAACAATACCGGTTTGACCATGCAGGACAAACGTATTCTGTTTCGCACCCGCGAGTGCTTACCGGCGCTGTTCGACGGCTTTAACGACAACTGCGTGCTGATCCACGGCAATTTTACTCTGCGTAGTATGCTCAAAGACTCCCGCAGCGATCAGCTCCTGGCGATGCTAGGGCCGGGGATCATGCTCTGGGCACCGCGGGAATATGAGCTGTTCAGGCTCAGCGACAGCGGGGCGGCGGAAGGTTTACTGTGGCACTACCTTCAACGCGCGCCCGTTGCAGAGGCGTTTCTCTGGCGTCGCTGGCTTTATCTGCTCTGGGACGAAGTGGCGCAGCTGGTCAACACCGGACGTTTCAATCGCGCCAACTTCGATCTGGCGGCTAAATCACTCTTGCCCTGGCTCGCCTGACGAGCCTTTCAGCCACTGCCAGAGGCGTCCGAGCGTCTCGTAGCCAACGCGATCGCTATGCATCAACCACATCGGAGAGGGGATCACCCGTTCCCATGGGTTGAGCGGCGCGCTGATGGCCATCTGGTTTGCCGGTGCGGGAAGCGGGTGCAAACCTTGCTTCTCGAAGAAAATCATCGCTCTTGGCAGGTGCGAGGCGGAGGTCACCAGTAAGAACGGAACATCGCCAATCGCCTGCTTCACCGCGGCAGCCTCTTCCTCGGTATCCTTTGGGCTGTCCAGCGTGATGATAGAGAAACGCGGTACGCCGAGCGATTCCGCGATTCTGGCCCCCGCTTCAGCCGTACTCACCGGGTTGGTTTTGGCCGCCGCGCCGGTGAAGATCATTTTTGATCCCGGATTCGCCAGCCACAGGCGAATACCTTCGTTTAGCCGCGGCAGGCTGTTGTTGATCAGGTTCGAACTGGGGGCCCAGTCAGGGTCCCAGGTATACCCGCCGCCCAGCACAACGATGTAATCAACTTTCTGGTTTCCCTGCCACGTAGGGTACCTGTTTTCGATGGGGCGCAGCAGTCCATCCGCCACCGGCTGCAGGCTCAGCAGCAGAAGGACCAGCCAGCCGAACGTAATAAGCGTTTTGCCACTCTTCTGAAAGCGACTAAACCACACCAGCGCCAGCCCCAGCGCGAGGATGATAAGCAGCAGCGGAAGGGGAAGCATCATCCCTCCAACGTATTTCTTAAGGGTAAAAAGCATCCTTTTTGGTTCCTTTTTTGACCATACAGCAGATGATTACCGGTGATATTACACCAGAGAGGTTCATTCTCCGCGCGGGTGTGACAAAATAGCGGTTTTGCAGTTAGCGAGTGGAACTCTCCCAATGCGGGATCGCAATTTTGATGACATCGCGGAAAAGTTTTCGCGCAACATTTATGGCACCACGAAAGGGCAGCTCCGTCAGACGATCCTCTGGCAGGATCTGGACACTATTCTGGCGACGTTCGGTGGTCAAACGTTGCGCGTGCTGGACGCCGGTGGTGGTGAAGGGCAGACGGCCATAAAAATGGCTGAACGCGGTCATCACGTCACGCTTTGCGATCTTTCTGCTGAAATGGTCGCCCGCGCGACGCGTGCCGCAGAAGAGAAAGGTGTGAGCGACAACATGCATTTTATACAATGCGCCGCTCAGGACATCGCGCAGCATTTGGAAACCCAGGTTGATCTGATATTGTTTCATGCGGTGCTGGAGTGGGTTGCCGATCCGCAAAGCGTGTTACAAACCCTGTGGTCAATGTTACGTCCGGGCGGTACGCTGTCGCTGATGTTCTACAATGCTAACGGCTTCCTGATGCACAACATGGTGGCGGGGAACTTCGACTATGTTCAGGTCGGGATGCCGAAAAAGAAAAAACGCACGCTTTCCCCGGACTATCCGCGCGATCCGCAGCAGGTTTACGGCTGGCTGGAAGAGATTGGCTGGCAGATCGTCGGGAAGACGGGCGTCAGGGTGTTTCATGATTATCTGCGTGAAAAACACAAACAGCGTGACTGTTTTGACACCTTAACAGAATTAGAAACGCGGTATTGCCGCCAGGAGCCGTTCGTCAGCCTTGGCCGCTATATTCACGTCACCGCGCACAAGCCGCAGATGCAAGGATAACCTATGAGTGAATTTTCCCAGACAGTCCCAGAACTGGTTGCCTGGGCCAGGAAAAACGATTTCTCCATCTCGCTGCCGGTAGACAGACTCTCTTTCCTGCTGGCGGTTGCCACGCTGAACGGCGAACGGCTGGATGGTGAAATGAGCGAGGGTGAACTGGTGGATGCGTTCCGCCACGTCAGTGATGCGTTTGAGCAAACCAGCGAAACCATTAGCGTGCGTGCCAATAACGCAATCAACGATATGGTGCGTCAACGTCTGCTGAACCGCTTTACCAGCGAGCAGGCGGAAGGAAACGCCATCTATCGCCTGACCCCGCTGGGCATCGGCATCACCGACTACTACATTCGCCAGCGCGAATTTTCCACGCTGCGTCTCTCCATGCAGCTCTCGATCGTGGCGGGTGAGCTTAAACGTGCCGCCGACGCGGCCGATGAAAACGGTGACGAATTCCACTGGCACCGCAACGTTTACGCGCCGCTGAAATACTCGGTGGCCGAAATTTTCGACAGTATCGATCTCACTCAGCGTCTGATGGACGAGCAGCAGCAGCAGGTGAAAGACGATATCGCGCAGCTGCTGAACAAAGACTGGCGTGCGGCCATCTCCAGCTGTGAACTTTTATTGTCAGAAACCTCCGGTACGTTGCGTGAGCTGCAGGATACGCTGGAGGCCGCAGGGGACAAGCTGCAGGCCAACCTGCTGCGCATCCAGGATGCGACCCTGGCGCACGACGATCTGCATTTTATCGACCGTCTGGTGTTTGATCTGCAGAGCAAACTTGACCGCATTATCAGCTGGGGCCAGCAGTCGATCGATCTGTGGATCGGCTATGACCGCCACGTGCATAAATTTATCCGTACCGCGATTGATATGGATAAAAACCGCGTCTTTGCTCAGCGTCTTCGTCAGTCGGTACAGACCTACTTTGATGCACCGTGGGCGCTGACCTATGCCAATGCCGATCGTCTGTTGGATATGCGCGACGAAGAGATGGCGCTGCGCGATGAAGAGGTCACCGGTGAACTGCCGCCGGATCTGGAGTACGAAGAATTCAACGAAATTCGTGAGCAACTTGCGGCGATGATCGAAGAACAGCTCGCCGTCTACAAAACCAGACAAGCGCCGCTGGATCTTGGGCTCGTGGTGCGCGACTATCTGGCGCAATATCCGCGCGCGCGCCACTTCGACGTTGCCCGCATTGTGGTAGACCAGGCGGTGCGCCTGGGTATCGCGCAAGCAGACTTCACCGGACTGCCGCCGAAGTGGCAGCCAATTAACGATTACGGAGCCAAGGTACAGGCGCATGTCATTGACAAATATTGAACAAGTGATGCCAGTTAAGCTGGCACAGGCGCTGGCGAATCCGTTATTTCCGGCGCTGGACAGCCAGCTGCGTGCCGGTCGTCACATTGGCCTGGACGAGCTGGATAATCACGCCTTTTTGATGGACTTCCAGGAGTACCTGGAAGAGTTTTACGCCCGCTATAACGTGGAGCTTATCCGCGCGCCGGAAGGCTTTTTCTATCTGCGCCCGCGTTCCACGACCCTGATCCCGCGCTCCGTGCTCTCCGAGCTGGACATGATGGTTGGCAAAATTCTTTGCTATCTCTACCTCAGCCCGGAACGCCTGGCAAATGAAGGCATCTTCACCCAGCAGGAGCTGTACGATGAACTGCTGACGCTGGCGGATGAGAGCAAGCTGCTTAAGCTGGTGAATAACCGTTCGACGGGGTCGGATCTTGACCGTCAGAAATTACAGGAAAAGGTTCGCTCTTCCCTGAACCGTCTGCGCCGTCTGGGGATGGTCTGGTTTATGGGCCACGACAGCAGCAAATTCCGCATCACGGAATCGGTCTTCCGCTTCGGCGCCGACGTACGTGCGGGCGATGACGCGCGTGAAGCGCAGCTTCGCATGATCCGCGACGGTGAAGCGATGCCGGTGGAAAACCATTTGCAGCTCAATGATGAGCATGAAGAGAATCTGCCGGATAGCGGGGAGGAAGAGTAATGATTGAACGCGGTAAATTTCGCTCACTAACGCTGATTAACTGGAACGGCTTCTTTGCCCGAACCTTCGATCTGGATGAGCTGGTCACGACGCTCTCCGGTGGTAACGGGGCGGGTAAATCCACCACCATGGCGGCGTTTGTAACGGCGCTGATCCCCGACCTGACGCTGCTTCACTTCCGTAACACCACCGAAGCGGGCGCGACAAGCGGCTCCCGCGATAAAGGCCTGCACGGTAAGCTGAAAGCGGGCGTCTGTTATTCCGTGCTGGACGTCATCAACTCCCGTCATCAGCGCGTGGTGGTGGGCGTACGTCTGCAACAGGTTGCCGGCCGCGACCGTAAAGTGGATATCAAACCGTTCGCCATTCAGGGGCTGCCAACCTCCGTACAGCCGACCGCGCTGCTGACGGAAACGCTGAATGAACGCCAGGCGCGCGTCCTGACGCTGCAGGAGCTGAAGGACAAGCTTGAAGCCATCGAAGGGGTGCAGTTTAAGCAGTTCAACTCCATTACCGACTACCACTCCCTGATGTTCGATCTGGGCGTGGTGGCGCGCCGTCTGCGCACCGCTTCAGACCGTAGTAAATACTACCGTCTGATCGAAGCGTCCCTGTACGGCGGTATCTCCAGCGCCATTACCCGTTCCCTGCGTGACTACCTGCTGCCGGAAAACAGCGGCGTGCGTAAGGCCTTCCAGGACATGGAGGCGGCACTGCGTGAAAACCGCATGACGCTGGAAGCGATTCGCGTTACCCAGTCTGACCGCGACCTGTTTAAACATCTGATCAGCGAAGCGACCAACTACGTGGCGGCGGACTATATGCGCCACGCCAACGAGCGCCGCGTCCATCTCGATCAGGCATTAGAATATCGCCGCGAGCTGTTTACCTCCCGTAAACAGCTGGTGGCCGAGCAGTACAAACACGTCGAAATGGCGCGCGAGCTGGGTGAGCACAACGGTGCCGAAGGCGACCTGGAAGCCGACTACCAGGCCGCCAGCGATCACCTGAACCTGGTGCAGACCGCGCTGCGTCAGCAGGAAAAGATCGAACGCTACGAAGCGGACCTCGATGAGCTGCAAATTCGTCTCGAAGAGCAGAATGAAGTGGTGGCCGAAGCCGCCGAGATGCAGGAAGAGAACGAAGCCCGCGCCGAAGCCGCCGAGCTGGAAGTGGACGAGCTGAAAAGCCAGCTTGCGGACTACCAGCAGGCGCTGGACGTGCAGCAGACGCGTGCGATCCAGTACAACCAGGCGCTGCAGGCGCTACAGCGTGCGAAAGAGCTGTGCCATCTGCCAGACCTGACGCCGGAAAGTGCCGACGAGTGGCTGGACACCTTCCAGGCCAAAGAGCAGGAAGCCACCGAGAAACTGCTCTCGCTTGAACAGAAAATGAGCGTCGCGCAAACGGCGCACAGCCAGTTTGAACAGGCTTATCAGCTGGTAGTTGCCATTAACGGCCCGCTGGCGCGTAGCGAAGCCTGGGACGTAGCCCGTGAACTGCTGCGCGACGGCGTCAACCAGCGCCATCTGGCCGAGCAGGTGCAGCCGCTGCGTATGCGCCTGAACGAGCTGGAACAGCGCCTGCGCGAGCAGCAGGAAGCCGAACGTCTGCTGGCCGAGTTCTGCAAGCGTCAGGGTAAACATTACGATTTCGACGAGCTTGAGGCCCTGCATCAGGAGCTGGAAGCGCGTATTGCGGCCCTGTCCGATACCGTATCAAATGCCAGCGAACAGCGTATGACGCTGCGTCAGGAGCTGGAGCAGCTTCAGTCCCGTTCGAAGGCGCTCCTGCTGCGTGCGCCGGTCTGGCTGGCAGCGCAAAGCAGCCTGAACCAGCTCAGCGAACAGTGCGGCGAGCAGTTCGAGTCCAGCCAGGAAGTGACCGAATACCTGCAACAGCTGCTTGAGCGCGAGCGCGAAGCCATTGTTGAACGTGACGAAGTGGGTGCCCGCAAGCGTGACGTCGATGAAGAAATCGAGCGCTTAAGCCAGCCGGGCGGGTCAGAAGATCCGCGTCTGAACGCCTTAGCCGAGCGTTTTGGCGGCGTACTGCTGTCTGAGATTTACGATGACGTTGGCCTGGACGATGCGCCGTACTTCTCCGCGCTGTACGGTCCATCCCGCAACGCAATTGTGGTGCCGGATCTGTCGCTGATTTCTGAGCAGCTCGCAGGGCTGGAAGATTGCCCGGAAGATCTCTATCTGATCGAAGGGGATCCGCAGTCGTTCGATGACAGCGTTTTCAGCGTTGACGAGCTGGAAAAAGCGGTGGTGGTGAAAATCGCCGATCGCCAGTGGCGTTACTCCCGCTTCCCGGAGCTGCCGCTGTTTGGCCGCGCCGCGCGCGAAAGCCGCATCGAGAGTCTCCACGCCGAGCGTGAAACGCTGTCTGAACGCTTTGCCACTCTGTCGTTTGACGTACAGAAAACCCAGCGTCTGCACCAGGCGTTCAGCCGCTTTATCGGCAGCCATCTGGGCGTGGCGTTTGAAGCCGACCCGGAAGCGGAAATCCGCAAGCTCAACACCCGCCGTGGCGAGCTGGAGCGCGCGATTGCCAGTCATGAAAGTGACAACCAGCAGAGCCGCGTCCAGTTCGAACAGGCGAAAGAGGGCGTCGCTGCCCTTAACCGCATTCTGCCGCGCCTGAACCTGCTGGCGGATGACACGCTGGCCGACCGCGTGGATGAGATCCAGGAACGTCTGGATGAAGCCCAGGAAGCCGCGCGCTTCGTGCAGCAGCACGGCAACCAGCTGGCGAAGCTGGAGCCCGTCGTGTCTGTACTGCAGAGCGACCCGGAACAGTTCGAGCAGTTAAAAGAAGATTATGCCTGGTCGCAGCAGGTGCAGCGCGAAGCACGTCAGCAGGCGTTTGCCCTGACGGAAGTGGTGCAGCGTCGTGCGCACTTCGGCTACTCCGATTCGGCTGAAATGCTGAGCGGTAACAGCGACCTGAATGAAAAACTGCGCCAGCGCCTTGAGCAGGCGGAAGCGGAACGTACCCGCGCTCGCGAAGCGATGCGCAGCCACTCCGCTCAGCTGAACCAGTACAACCAGGTGCTGGCTTCGCTGAAAAGCTCCTTCGACACCAAGAAAGAGCTGTTAAACGACCTGCAGAAAGAGCTGCAGGACATTGGCGTTCGTGCCGACAGCGGGGCGGAAGAGCGCGCGCGCATTCGTCGTGATGAGCTGCATAGCCAGCTCAGCAATAACCGCGCGCGTCGTAATCAGCTGGAAAAAGCGCTCACCTTCTGCGAAGCGGAAATGGATAACCTGACCCGCCGCCTGCGCAAGCTGGAGCGCGACTATCATGAAATGCGCGAGCAGGTCGTGACGGCGAAAGCGGGCTGGTGCGCCGTGATGCGGATGGTGAAAGACAACAACGTTGAACGTCGCCTGCACCGTCGCGAGCTGGCATACCTTTCTGCCGATGAGCTGCGTTCGATGTCGGATAAGGCGCTGGGTGCGCTGCGTCTGGCGGTGGCGGATAACGAACATCTGCGCGATGTGCTGCGCATGTCAGAGGATCCGAAACGTCCTGAACGTAAAATCCAGTTCTTCGTTGCGGTTTATCAGCACCTGCGCGAGCGTATTCGTCAGGACATTATCCGTACCGACGATCCGGTCGAAGCCATCGAACAGATGGAAATCGAGCTGGGCCGCCTGACGGAAGAGCTGACCTCCCGCGAGCAGAAGCTGGCGATCAGCTCCCGCAGCGTGGCGAATATCATTCGCAAAACCATTCAGCGCGAGCAGAACCGTATCCGCCAGCTGAACCAGGGGCTGCAGAGCGTCTCGTTTGGTCAGGTCAACAGCGTGCGTCTTAACGTCAACGTGCGGGAAGCCCACGCGACGCTGCTGGAAGTGCTCTCTGAGCAGCACGAGCAGCATCAGGATCTGTTCAACAGCAACCGTCTGACCTTCTCCGAAGCGCTGGCGAAGCTGTATCAGCGCCTGAATCCGCAGATTGATATGGGCCAGCGTACTCCGCAAACCATCGGTGAAGAGCTGCTGGACTATCGTAACTACCTGGAAATGGAAGTTGAGGTAAACCGTGGTTCAGACGGCTGGCTGCGTGCGGAATCCGGAGCGCTGTCGACCGGTGAAGCGATTGGTACCGGGATGTCGATTCTGGTGATGGTGGTGCAGAGCTGGGAAGATGAAGCGCGCCGCCTGCGCGGGAAAGACATCTCCCCATGCCGACTGCTGTTCCTCGATGAAGCGGCGCGTCTTGATGCCCGCTCGATTGCCACGCTGTTTGAGCTTTGCGAACGTCTCGATATGCAGCTCATCATTGCGGCACCGGAAAACATCAGCCCTGAAAAAGGCACCACGTATAAGCTGGTGCGTAAAGTGTTCCAGAACAGCGAACACGTGCACGTTGTCGGGTTGCGTGGCTTTGCGCCGCAGCCGCCGGAATCATTGCCGGAAACCACGGCAGACGCTTCCTGAGGCGTTTTGTTACAAAGAGCGGCGCAGAAGCGCCGCTTTTTTTATTCTCTTAACTTGTGTTCAGGGCTGCGTTATCTTTAAACTTCTTTACATAAGGTAAGGCAACAGAGTTGTCGTCTACCTATAATAAAAGAAAGCCCCACCGTGATGGGCATGTCGTGAAAACAGGGGGCAAGGGATGTTGCTAAAGAAAGAATGTGGTCGTCAGCTGTCAGCGCTGAGTTTATGTCTGGCAGTGATGTTTGCTCCACTGTTAACCGCCCAGGCCGACGAGCCTGAAATTGTGCCGACTGACAGCACCGCAACGACAGGCGCGCAGCCGACGTCATTGTCTCAGCCGCTGGAACAGTCTACGGCCACGGCCATCATGGCCGGGATTAAGCCGCTGCCGGAAGGCATCGACGTTGAATCGCTCAGCCAGCAGCTCCAGACAGGCCTGCCTTCAGGCTACACGCCTGCCTATATCAATCAGCTCACGCTGCTTTATGCTGCCCGCGATATGAAACCCATGTGGGAAAATCGTGAAGCCGTGCGTGCCTTCCAGCAACAGTTGGCGGAAGTGGCGATTGCGGGATTCCAGCCGCAGTTTACGAAGTGGGTTGAGCTGTTAACCGATCCTGCCGTCACCGGTCAGGCGCGGGACGTGGTCCTTTCCGATGCCATGATGGGCTACCTGCAGTTTGTGGCGGGTATTCCGGTCAATGGCAACCGCTGGCTGTACAGCGATAGGCCCTATAAGCTGGCGACGCCAGCCCTGTCGGTGATTAACCAGTGGCAATTAGCGCTGGATAACGGCGACCTGCCGCGCTTCATTGCCAGCCTCGCGCCGGCGCATCCACAGTATGCCACGATGCACCAGTCGCTCCTCGCGCTGGTGGGGGACTCGCGTCCATGGCCGCAAATGCGGGGGACCGCAACGCTGCGTCCGGGTCAGTGGAGCAGCGATGTGCCAGCCCTGCGCGAGATCCTTAAACGCTCCGGTATTCTTGATGGCGGGCCGAACATTGCCCTGCCGGGCGACGATCCGCAAAGCGCGGTGGTCAGCCCGTCAGCGCCCGTAAAAGAGAACAAGGCCACTACCCTGAGCAATAAGCCCGAGGCTTACGATCGTGAGCTGGTCGCCGCGGTTAAACAGTTCCAGGCCGCTCAGGGGCTGGGAGCCGATGGTGTCATTGGACCCTCAACGCGTGACTGGCTTAACGTATCGCCTGCGCAGCGGGCCGGGGTGCTGGCGCTTAATATTCAGCGTTTGCGTTTGCTGCCGGGCACGCTGTCTACCGGCATTATGGTCAATATCCCGGCCTATTCACTGGTTTATTATCAGGATGGTAGCGAGAAGCTGGCCTCGCGCGTGATTGTCGGGCGTCCGGATCGCAAAACGCCGATGATGAGCAGCGCGTTAAATAACGTGGTGGTTAACCCGCCGTGGAACGTGCCGCCGACGCTGGCGCGTAAGGACATTCTGCCTAAGGTCTGGAACGATCCGGGTTATCTGGAACGTCACGGCTATACGGTCATGCGTGGCTGGAACAGTAAAGAGGCGATCGATCCTTACATGGTCGACTGGTCGACGATCACGGCCTCCAACCTGCCGTTCCGCTTCCAGCAGGCTCCCGGAGCCCATAACTCGCTGGGGCGCTACAAATTCAACATGCCAAGTTCAGATGCTATCTATCTGCACGATACGCCGAACCACAATCTGTTCCAGAAAGATACCCGGGCACTGAGTTCAGGCTGCGTGCGGGTGAATAAAGCCTCGGAGTTGGCCAACATGCTGCTGCAGGATGCGGGCTGGAACGATACGCGTATTTCTGACGCCCTGAAGCAGGGTGATACGCGCTACGTGAATATTCGCCACAACATTCCGGTTAATCTTTATTATCTGACAGCGTTTGTGGGTGAAGACGGTCGCACGCAGTACCGTACAGATATTTACAATTATGATCTCACCGCGCGATCCGGCGCACAAATTTTGCCAAAAGCGGAACAATTAATCAGGTAAATGAAGTAGTTCGGGAAAAATGATTGTCGTAAGTTATGGTGAATCGGGGCCAATATCGCTGTAAGCCGCGTATTCACTGGGGTTGGGCGCCTTGACGTACCCTGTTTTGCCAGTTAAGGTGCCCTTCGTGCGCTAAGCATATTACGATTTCATTGACCTGTAGACCTGATTATCATGGACAAATTTGACGCTAATCGCCGCAAGCTGCTGGCGTTAGGTGGTGTTGCGCTTGGCGCAGCGGCCATCTTACCGACGCCAGCATTTGCCACCCTCTCGACACCTCGTCCGCGCGTTTTAACGCTCAGCAATCTTCACACCGGTGAGTCGCTAAAAGCGGAGTTTTTCGATGGCAGAGGCTATATTCAGGATGAATTAGCAAGACTCAACCATTTTTTCCGTGATTTCCGCGCGAATAAAGTAAAAGCCATCGACCCAAGACTGTTTGATCAGCTTTTCCGCCTTCAGGGCCTGCTGGGCACCAGCAAGCCGGTGCAGCTTATTTCTGGTTATCGCTCAATTGATACCAACAATGAACTGCGCGCCCATAGCCGTGGGGTAGCGAAAAAAAGCTACCACACGAAGGGACAGGCAATGGATTTCCACATTGAAGGCGTTTCGTTAGCCAATATTCGCAAAGCCGCGTTATCTATGCGCGCGGGTGGTGTAGGATATTACCCACGTAGCAACTTTGTGCATATTGATACCGGGCCGGTTCGGCACTGGTAATAACGAAACACAGGAGCAGTATGAACTATCGTATTATTCCGGTTACCGCGTTCTCCCAGAACTGTTCATTAATCTGGTGCGAGCAAACCAAACTGGCCGCGCTTGTCGATCCCGGCGGTGACGCTGAGAAAATCAAGCAGGACGTTGCCGACAGCGGCGTGACGCTGATGCAGATTTTACTGACGCATGGTCACCTCGACCATGTAGGCGCAGCAGCTGAACTGGCTAAACACTACGGTGTGCCGATTATTGGCCCGGAAAAAGAAGATGAGTTCTGGCTGCAGGGGTTACCCGCCCAAAGCCGCATGTTTGGCCTTGATGAGTGTCTGCCATTGACGCCCGATCGCTGGCTGAACGAAGGAGAGCGCGTTAACGTAGGGAATGTGACTTTACAGGTGTTGCATTGTCCTGGGCATACGCCAGGCCATATCGTTTTCTTTGACGACCAGTCCCGTCTGCTGATTTCCGGCGATGTGATTTTCAAAGGGGGCGTAGGACGCAGCGATTTTCCGCGCGGCGATCACGGGCAGCTGATTCAGTCGATCAAACAGAAGTTATTGCCGCTGGGTGATGACGTAACGTTTATCCCTGGACACGGTCCGATGTCGACGCTGGGCTATGAACGGCTCCATAACCCGTTCCTTCAGGATGAAATGCCTGTCTGGTAACCGGCATAAAAAAAGCCTGCTTAACGCAGGCTTTTTTGTGGGCGCAAATTACAGGACGGCGACAATCGCTTCGCACAGTGGTGCCATGTTGTCAGGGGTCATGCCTGCAACGTTTACGCGGCCAGAGGCTACGGCGTATACGCCAAACTCTTCACGCAGACGCAGAACCTGCTCTTTGGTCAGGCCGCTGAACGAGAACATACCGTTCTGTTTGATGATGAAGCTGAAGTCGCGGTCAGCGCCTTTCTCAGCCAGGGTGTTCACAAACAGCAGGCGCATGCGCTGGATACGCTGACGCATATCGTTCAGCTCTTGTTCCCAAATCGCGCGCAGCGCATCGTTGCTCAGAATGGTCGCAACAACAGACGCACCGTGTGCCGGCGGGTTAGAGTAGTTTGCGCGGATAACGGATTTCATCTGGCTAAACGCGCGATCGACAGTCTCATCGTTAGCCGCAACCAGCGTACAGGCGCCTACACGCTCATTGTACAGACCAAAGTTCTTGGAGTAGGAGCTTGCAACGATCAGCTCCTGATGCACGGCTGCGAACGCGCGCAGGCCTTCAGCATCTTCTTCCAGACCGCGGGCGAAGCCCTGGTAAGCAAAGTCAAACAGCGGCAGCCAGCCTTTCTCAACGGAGAGCTTTGCCAGGTGTTCCCACTGCTCAAGCGTTGGATCGATACCGGTTGGGTTGTGGCAGCAGCCGTGGAACAGCACCACGTCACCCGCCTGCGCTTCGCTCAGGCTTGCCAGCAGGCCGTCAAAGTCCAGAGAGTGATTGGCCGCGTCGTAGTAAGCATATTCACGCACTTCCAGGCCGGCAGAGTTAAAGACGCTCTTATGGTTCGGCCAGCTTGGATTGCTCACCCATACGCGCTTCACAGAGGTGTTTTTCGCAAGGAAATCCGCCGCCACGCGCAGCGCGCCGGTACCGCCAGGGGTTTGCGCCGTGCGCGCACGTTTGTCACTCACAATTGCGCTGCCTTTACCGAACAGCAGCTCCTGGGTGCAGCGACCAAATTCAGGGATACCATCAATACCGAGGTAGTTTTTGGTGGTTTCATTTTCCAGCAGATACTGCTCAGCTTTCTTAACGCTGGTCAGTACCGGAGTTTTGCCGGTTTCATCTTTATATACACCAATACCCAGGTTGATTTTGCCAGGGCGGTCGTCGGCACGAAACAGATCGGCCAGGCCCAGAATAGGGTCGGCAGGAGCGGCGGTAATGTTCTCAAACATGACGAAGTTCCATTGTGATTACAGAAGTGAAATCCGCTATCAGGTTAACGGGAGATTTACAAAATGCCAACCGTTTGCGACGAAAAGCGTGCGGCTTTTCAAAAGTCGCCATTATTTTCTGTCAGGCATAAAAAAACAGGGCCGAAGCCCTGTTCATTATGCATATAACAAAGTGGTGTTCTGATTAGAACTGGTAGGTTACACCCACAGCAGCCATATCGTCGTTGCCGTTCAGACCGCCAACAGCTTTCGCGTAGTCGGTGTCTTTATCCAGCAGGTTGATGTAGTAGTCAGCCCACACGTTGAAGTTTTTGTTGAAGTAGTAAGTGGTACCAACCTGGATGAATTTAGCCAGGTCTGCATCGCCACCGCTGAAGCCGCCGACGGCAGCCAGGTCTTTACCTTTGGTCTGCACGTAGGAGATTGCTGGACGCAGGCCGAAGTCGAACTGGTACTGAGCAACCACTTCGAAGTTCTGAGTTTTGTTAGCAAAACCTGCATCACCGCTAGAACCGGTACGGGTGGTGTTACGGGTTTCTGCATAGGTAGTTGCCAGGTAGAGGTTGTTAGCGTCGTATTTCAGACCCACGCCCCATGCTTCAGCTTTATCACCCTGGCCATCAGCTTTCTGGTTCAGAGTACGGTTAGCGTTGCTGTAAGATGCGATTGCACCGAAGCCTTCGCCGAAGTCGTAACCCAGGGAGTAACCTACGCCGTCACCGTTAGAGGTTTTAACGTCAGCACGGTCGTTTTTACCCTGGTACTGTACGCCCAGGCTCAGACCGTCAACCAGACCGAAGAAATCGCTGTTACGGTAGGTCAGCAGGCCGGTGCTGCGGCTGGTCATAAAGTTATCAACGTAGTTACCGCCCCAGGTCATACCGGAGAAGGACGGCGCCATATCGGTGTATGACTCAACGTCGTATACGATACCGTAGTTACGACCGTAGTCGATGCTGCCAGCGTCGCCCGCTTTCAGACCAGCAAAGGCCAGACGGTTTTTGTTAGACTGAGCGGTGTTCTCAGCCTGGTTAGCCATGAAGCGGTATTCCCACTGGCCGTAACCGGTCAGCTGGTCGTTGATCTGAGTTTCGCCTTTGAAACCGATCTGCGCGTAGGTAGCGTCGTTATTGTTAGTGTCATCGCCGGAGGTCACGAAATCGTGCTCGGCGTTAACTTTACCGTAGAAGTCCAGTTTGTTGCCGTTCTTGTTATAGATTTCTGCAGCGTTAGCTGCACCGGCTACCAGCAGGGCAGGGATTACCACTGCCAGAATATTGCGCTTCATCATTATTTATTACCCTCATTGGTTTTTTTATGACACTCGCCACTGCCGTCAATAAATTCTGTCAATAAATATTTCCGGAACTATTGATGAGAGTTTGGTGTCTTTATGTATCTGACAGGCATCTTTCCATTCACCGAAGCGTTTCGCTAGCCTGAAAGTGCTACAATTCTCAAGATTGAGTTACAGAAAG
The DNA here is from genome assembly GCF_014930485.1 of Enterobacter cloacae complex sp. P47BA. Taxonomy (NCBI): domain Bacteria; kingdom Pseudomonadati; phylum Pseudomonadota; class Gammaproteobacteria; order Enterobacterales; family Enterobacteriaceae; genus Enterobacter; species Enterobacter cloacae complex sp. P47BA. Next base: position 70,696 of record NZ_JADBRF010000007.1, read on the forward strand.
AAAATATGTGTAACTAAATGTGTATTTTTGGGAACTTTGTGAACCATCTCAAATTTCAGAACCCCCTGGCGAATTAAGCATCGGTTTGTTTTCTATATATATGAATTCCTTATGTTTAATTTGGATAAAGGCAATTCCTATAAACGAATGTTAAACGACTCGTTTTTTCTTATGACCCAATAAAGACTTCTGGATGGCTGAAAAATTGGTTGAAATTTGTGCTATTACTTCAGGATGTAGTAATCGCAATAAGAATGAGGTTAATTTTTTGTGGCTGGATATTTCGCGGAAACAAAACGTAACAGGTAGCGGTTGTGACGGGGTAGTGGTTTAAAAACGCTGACTTTACGCTGACAAAAACTGACAGGGCAGAATAAAATAATGGCCAGCAAATGCTGGCCATTGTCTGTTGCGTTGCTTAGAAGCTGGCGTTGCGTGGTGTACGCGGGAACGGAATTACGTCACGCACGTTCTGAACGCCGGTAACGTAGGCGATCAGACGCTCGAAGCCCAGACCGAACCCAGCGTGCGGAACGGTGCCATAACGGCGCAGGTCGCGATACCAGCTGTAGTCCGCAGGGTTGAGCCCCATCTCTGCCATGCGCGCGTCAAGCACGTCCAGACGCTCTTCACGCTGAGAACCACCAATGATTTCACCGATGCCCGGCGCCAGTACGTCCATCGCTGCCACGGTTTTCCCGTCTTCGTTAAGGCGCATATAGAAGGCCTTAATGTCTTTCGGGTAGTTTTTAACGACAACCGGCGCTTTGAAATGTTTCTCGGCGAGATAGCGTTCGTGCTCAGACGCCAGATCGACGCCCCAGTAAACCGGGTTCTCAAACTTCTCACCGCATTTCTCAAGGATCGCTACCGCATCGGTATAGTCCACCTGCGCAAAGTCGGCAGAGACGAAACGCTCCAGACGCGCTACAGCATCGCTATCTACGCGTTCGGCGAAGAACTTCATGTCGTCAGGACGCTCTTCCAGCACCGCTTTGAAGACGTACTTCAGCATCGCTTCTGCGAGACCTGCAACGTCATTCAGATCGGCAAACGCCACTTCCGGCTCCAGCATCCAGAACTCCGCCAGGTGGCGGCTGGTGTTGGAGTTTTCGGCGCGGAAGGTTGGGCCGAAGGTATAGATCTTAGACAGCGCACAGGCGTAGGTTTCGCCGTTGAGCTGGCCGGATACCGTCAGGAAGGCTTCTTTACCAAAGAAGTCTTTGTCGTAGTCGACTTTACCTTCCGGCGTGCGCGGCAGGTTTTCCATGTCCAGCGTCGAGACGCGGAACATTTCGCCTGCGCCTTCCGTATCGGACGCGGTGATCAGCGGGGTAGACACCCAGAAATACCCCTGCTCATCGAAGAAGCGATGCAGCGCCTGGGCCAGCGTATGACGCACGCGAGCCACCGCACCAATCAGGTTGGTACGCGGACGCAGGTGTGCGACTTCACGCAGGTATTCAATGCTGTGACGTTTTGCCGCCATCGGGTAGGTGTCCGGATCTTCAACCCAGCCGGTCACTTCAATGGCAGAGGCCTGGATCTCGAAACTCTGGCCCTGGCCCGGGGATGCCACAACCACACCGGTGACGATAACGGAACAACCCGTCGTCAGGCGCAGAACGTCATCATTGTAATTGGGCAGAGAATTATTAATGACGGCCTGTACAGGATCAAAGCAGGAACCGTCATAGACGGCAAGGAAGGAGATGCCAGCTTTAGAATCTCGGCGAGTACGCACCCATCCGCGCACGGTGACCTCCTGGTCAACGGCGACACGGCCCTGGAGTACGTCGGCTACAGGCACAACGCTCATAATATTCTCTCTGTTAATAGTCGGAAAAAATAAACACTTGTCCACCCCAAGACGGGGGGATATCTATGTTACCTGCCAACCGCTATCAGACAAGTAAATTTCGCAGTCAAAAGAGAAGAATTGAGAAATAAATAAGGGAAGGGAGCCATGAAGGCTCCCGTAAGCGCTTAACTGGCTTTTTTGATCTGGGGGAGATCGAACGCTTTGCGCAATGCGCGAACAAACGCTTTGTCATGGCAGATGGTTTTACCCGGGCTGTCAGAGAGCTTAGCCACCGGCTTGCCGTTACATTCCACCAGCTTTATCACGATATTCAGAGGTTTTACCTGAGGAATGTCGCAGGTCAATCGGGTACCGATCCCGAAGCCCAGATTAATTCTGGCATTGAAATGACGATACAGTTCGACGGCTTTTGCCAGGTCGAGATTATCGGAGAAGACCAGCACCTTGCTCATCGGGTCAATGCCGAGTTTTTGGTAATGAGCAATCGCCTTTTCGCCCCATTCAACCGGATCCCCTGAGTCGTGGCGTAACCCCTGGTAACGCTCAGCGAACTCGGGACCAAAGTCGCGCAGGAAGGCATCCATCGTAATACAGTCGGTCAGGGCGATCCCGAGTTGATTCGGGTACTCTTCAAGCCACGCAGCCAGCGCCGCACGCTGGCTGTTAGCCAGGTCCGGGCTAATTTGCTGATGCGCCTGGAACCACTCGTGCGCCTGGGTGCCCATTGGCGTCAGGTTGAGGCGACGCGCCAAATCGTAGTTGCTGGTACCCACGAACCACGGCTCCTGCTGCAACCGTTCAACGATAGCTTGCTGAACCTCGCGAGAGAAGCGGCGACGGGTGCCGAAATCCATCAGGCGGAAGCGGGACATATCCAGCCCTTCGGTCAGCGTTGAGAATGCCTCAAGTTTGTTCTCCAGCGAGGCGACCGCCTGTTCGACGCCCGTTTCAGGCGAACGGTAGCGGTGAGCCAGCTCGCTGATGACGGCCAGAAGCGGCACTTCCCACATGATCACTTCCCGCCACGGACCTTCAAGACGAATATCCAGCTTGCCGTTCTCGTTGGTCACGGTGACCTGTTCAGGCTTATAGCGGAAGTCGCGCAGCCAGTTCAGATAGTCCGCTTTAAAGAAAGGCAGGCCAGAAAGCCACTGATATTCGTCATCGGTGAGCGCCAGATGCTGCATCGCATCGACCTGTTCACGAATGGAGTCTGCGTAGATACCGAGCAAGTCGTCACCACGGCAGCGGAATTCCGCCGCGACGTGAACGTCATAGTAATGGTGGAAAACGGCTTGCTGCATATGCAGTTTATACGCGTCGGTATCCAGCAACGTATGCAGAACCGGAGAAGCGAATTGAGTCATAGGTGCGCTGTAGCATCCTCTCACGGGAGCGTTTAGTACAATAAACAACTCCGGAGTATACCTTGTTTAGTGATTTATTGAACCCCGATCACAACATAAGCACACTTTATGGTCGAGAGCATTTCGTGCCCCGTGTTATACAAATGTAGCGAAAAAGGTGTTTAAGCCTGAAAAGATGAACATTCTGCATAGCGCGTTTTACGCAACAGGAATATATTGAAACGTTACTCGACAAACGATGCATAAGGTTTTCTATGACACAACAGCCACAAGCCAAATACCGCCACGACTACCGTGCGCCGGAATACCTGATTAGCGATATCGACCTGACTTTTGACCTGGATGCCACAAAAACTGTTGTGACGGCGGTAAGCCAGGTGACGCGCCACAGCGCGACTGCCGTACCGCTGCGTCTGGATGGCGAAGACCTGACGCTGGTCTCCCTGCACATTAACGATGAAGCCTGGTCAGATTATAAAGAAGAAGGCAACCAGCTGGTCATCGACAACCTGCCGGAACGCTTTACGCTGCGCATCGTGAATGAAATCAGCCCTGCCGCCAACACTGCGCTGGAAGGGCTCTACCAGTCAGGCGTGGCCCTGTGTACCCAGTGTGAAGCCGAAGGTTTCCGCCACATTACCTGGTACCTGGACCGCCCGGACGTGCTGGCGCGCTTTACCACCAAAATCATTGCCGATAAAACCCTCTATCCGTTCCTGCTCTCCAACGGTAACCGCGTGGGTGAGGGCGAGCTGGAAAATGGCCGTCACTGGGTGCAGTGGCAGGATCCGTTCCCGAAACCGTGCTACCTGTTTGCGCTGGTGGCGGGTGATTTCGACGTGCTGCGCGATACCTTCAAAACCCGCTCTGGCCGCGAAGTGGCGCTGGAGCTGTTCGTTGATCGCGGCAACCTTGATCGCGCGCCGTGGGCGATGACTTCACTCATTAACTCCATGAAGTGGGATGAAGAGCGTTTCGGCCTCGAATACGATCTCGACATCTATATGATCGTCGCCGTCGACTTCTTCAACATGGGCGCGATGGAGAATAAAGGCCTTAACATCTTTAACTCCAAGTACGTGCTGGCGCGTACCGATACCGCCACCGATAAAGACTACCTCGATATCGAACGCGTTATCGGCCACGAGTATTTCCATAACTGGACCGGTAACCGCGTCACCTGCCGCGACTGGTTCCAGCTGAGCCTGAAAGAGGGGCTGACCGTCTTCCGCGATCAGGAGTTCAGCTCCGATCTGGGCTCGCGGGCGGTCAACCGCATCAACAACGTGCGCACCATGCGCGGCCTGCAGTTTGCGGAAGATGCCAGCCCAATGGCGCACCCGATCCGTCCGGATAAAGTCATTGAGATGAATAACTTTTACACCCTGACGGTGTACGAGAAGGGCGCTGAAATTATCCGCATGATCCACACCCTGCTGGGTGAAGAGAATTTCCAGAAAGGGATGCAGCTTTACTTCGAACGTCACGACGGCAGCGCGGCTACCTGCGACGACTTCGTGCAGGCGATGGAAGACGCGTCCAACGTTGATCTTTCTCACTTCCGCCGCTGGTACAGCCAGGCCGGGACCCCGATTGTCACCGTTAAGGACGACTACAACCCGGAAACCGAGCAGTACACTCTGACCATCAGCCAGCGCACGCCGCCAACCGCCGAGCAGGAAGAAAAATATCCGCTGCACATTCCGTTCAGCATTGAGCTGTACGACAACGAAGGCAACGTCATCCCGCTGCAGAAGGGCGGCCACCCGGTGCACCACGTGCTGAACGTGACCCAGGCAGAGCAGACCTTTATCTTCGATAACGTCTACTTCCAGCCGGTGCCTGCGCTGCTGTGCGAGTTCTCCGCGCCGGTGAAGCTGGAGTACAAGTGGAGCGACCAGCAGCTGACGTTCCTGATGCGTCACGCCCGCAACGATTTCTCCCGCTGGGACGCGGCGCAGAGCCTGCTGGCAACCTACATCAAGCTTAACGTGAACCGCTACCAGCAGGGCCAGCCGCTGACGCTGCCGGTGCATGTGGCAGACGCGTTCCGCGCCATCATGCTGGACGAGAAGATTGACCCGGCGCTGGCGGCTGAAATTCTGACGCTGCCGTCCGCGACTGAAATTGCGGAGCTGTTCGACATCATCGACCCGATTGCCATCGTGGCGGTGCGCGAAGCGCTGACCCGCACGCTGGCGACCGAACTGGCGGATGAATTCCTGGCGCTCTACAACGCTAACAAGCTTGACGCGTATCGCGTGGAGCATGCGGATATCGGCAAGCGTAGCCTGCGCAATACCTGCCTGCGCTATCTTGCGTTTGGTGAGGCCGAACTGGCGAACACGCTGGTGAGCAAGCAGTATCACGAAGCGGATAACATGACTGATGCGCTCGCGGCCCTGGCGGCAAGCGTTGCCGCTGAACTGCCGTGCCGCGATGCGCTGATGCAGGAATATGACGACAAGTGGCACCAGGATGGCCTGGTGATGGACAAGTGGTTTATTCTGCAGGCGACCAGCCCGGCGGCCGATGCGCTTAGTAAGGTTCGCAGCCTGCTGAAGCACCGTTCGTTCACCATGAGCAACCCGAACCGCGTTCGCTCGCTGATTGGCGCATTTGCCAGCAGTAACCCGGCCGCGTTCCACGCCGAAGACGGCAGCGGATACCAGTTTATGGTGGAAATGCTGACCGAGCTGAACAGCCGTAACCCGCAGGTTGCATCACGTCTGATTGAGCCGCTGATCCGCCTGAAACGCTATGATGCGCAGCGTCAGGCGAAAATGCGCGCCGCGCTTGAGCAGCTGAAAGGGCTGGAAAATCTGTCTGGCGATCTGTACGAGAAGATTGCTAAGGCGCTGGCCTGATGTAAAAAAGCCCGGTGGCGCTACGCTTACCGGGCCTACGTGGGGGCGCGGGGCATCGGTTTTCTCCCTTTCCCTGTGGGAGAGGGCATCAGGCATTGGCCTTTATCCGCTGAATCTCCGCTTCCCCACGTTTCATCACCCGATCCAGCACTTCGGCTTCCAGCTCCGCCAGTCTCGCCGAGCCCACGCGACGAGGGCGCGGGATGTCCACCGTCAGATCCAAACCGATTTTCCCGTTTTCTATAAGCAATACCCGGTCCGCCATCGCCACGGCTTCGCTCACGTCATGCGTCACCAGCAGTACCGTAAAGCCGTGCGCCTGCCAGAGGGATTCAATCAGATCCTGCATTTCTATCCGCGTCAGGGCATCAAGAGCGCCGAGCGGCTCATCAAGCAGCAGCAGGCCGGGACGGTGTATCAACGCTCGCGCCAGCGCCACGCGCTGCTTCTGGCCGCCCGACAGCGCCGCAGGCCATTCACCTGCACGGTTTTCCAGCCCGACGGCGGCCAGCGCCTGACGGGCTTCATCCCGCCAGTTGCCTTTGAGCCCCAGCCCGACGTTATCAATCACCGTTTTCCACGGCAGCAGGCGCGCATCCTGAAACATCATGCGCGTATCGTCCTGAATATTGGCCAGCGGCGTGGTTCCTGCCAGAATCTCTCCTCCGTTGGGGGCTTCCAGCCCGGCTAAAAGACGCAGGAGTGTGCTTTTTCCGCCGCCGCTGCGCCCGACTACAGCCACAAACTGGCCGGCGGGAATGTGCAGATCCAGCCCGTTAAGAATGGTGTTTTCGCCGTAGCGTTTGGTTACGCCGTTCAGCAGCAGCGGCGTGCCCTGATTTAGTCGTGCGGTATTCATGCTTTCGCCTCCTGAAGGGTATAGGCCGGGTTCCAGCGCAGCCAGCTGCGCTCCAGCCACTGTGCGCTGACGTCGGCGAGTTTGCCGAGCAGTGCATACAGAATGATGGCGACCACCACCACGTCCGTTTGCAGGAATTCGCGGGCGTTCATCGCCAGGTAGCCAATACCGGAGTTGGCTGAGATGGTTTCCGCCACAATCAGCGTCAGCCACATCAGGCCGAGCGCAAAGCGCACCCCGACCATAATGGAGGGCAGGGCGCCCGGCAGAATCACGTGAGCAAAGAGGGAAAAACCCGATAAGCCGTAGCTGCGTGCCATCTCCACCAGACCGCGATCGATATTGCGGATGCCGTGCCAGGTGTTGATGTATATCGGGAACAGCGTGCCCAGCGCCACGAGGAAGATTTTGGCGCTCTCATCGATCCCAAACCACAAAATGACCAGCGGGATCAGCGCCAGATGCGGCACGTTGCGCAGCATCTGGATGGAGGTATCCAGCAGCCTTTCCCCCCAGCGTGAAAGGCCGCTGATCAGACCCAGCACCAGACCGATGCTGCCGCCGATGGAAAACCCAATCACCGCGCGCCAGGAGCTGATCGCCAGATGTTGCCACAGCTCTCCGCTGACGCTCAGCGACCAGAACGCTTCGATAACGCCCTCCGGAGAGGGCAAAATGCGGCTCGACAGCCAGCCGGTGGTCGACGCGAGCTGCCAGAGCGCCACGATGCCGACGGGCAAAAACCACGGGGCGGCGCGCAGCAGCCATTTTTGTGAGGTGGCAGACATGGTCACTCCTTAGCTCTGTGCGGCTTTGCGCGGAATAAACTCGTTTGCCACGGCTTCGCCCTGCAGCTGGAGCCGCTGCGGCTGCGGGATTTCCGGAACGGCGACGTCCAGATGCGGGAATAACAGCTCGCCCACCCTGTAGGCCTCTTCCAGGTGCGGATAGCCGGAGAGAATAAAGCTGTCGATGCCCAGGTCAGCGTATTCATTAATACGTGCAGCCACGGTTGGCCCGTCGCCGACCAGCGCCGTGCCCGCGCCGCCGCGTACCAGACCCACGCCCGCCCACAGGTTAGGGCTGATTTCCAGATTCTCGCGCTTGCCGTTGTGCAGAGAGGCCATGCGGTGCTGCCCGACGGAGTCGGTTTTGGCAAACGCAGCCTGCGCCTTCGCAATGGTCTCATCGTCCAGATGGGAGATCAGACGGTCTGCCGCCTGCCAGGCTTCTTCATTGGTTTCGCGCACAATCACGTGCAGGCGAATTCCGAAGCGCACCTTGCGGCCATGGGCGGCGGCTTTGGCGCGGACCTGGGCAATTTTCTCTTTCACCAGCTCGGGCGGCTCGCCCCAGGTCAGATAAAGATCGACCTGCTCGGCGGCCAGATCCTGGGCCACATCCGACGAACCGCCAAAATAGAGCGGAGGGCGCGGCTGCTGCACTGGCGGGAAGTAGAGCTTCGCGTCGCGAACGTGAATATGCTTACCTTCAAAGGTGACGGTTTCGCCTTCCAGCAGGCGTCGCCAGACGCGGGTAAATTCGGCGGAGGCTTCATAGCGCTCGGTATGGTCGAGGAACACGCCGTCACCCGCCAGCTCCTGCGGATCGCTGCCCGTCACCAGGTTAAACAGAGCGCGGCCGTTGGAGAGCCTGTCCAGCGTTGCTGCCTGACGCGCCGCCACGGTGGGTGAAACGACGCTCGGGCGCAATGCAACCAGGAATTTAAGGCGCTGGGTGACCGGGATCATCGATGCGGCCACCAGCCAGGCATCCTCGCACGAGCGTCCGGTCGGGATCAGCACGCCGGTAAAACCGATTCGGTCCGCCGCCTGGGCAATCTGCTGAAGATAGCCATGGTCAACCGGGCGCGAGCCCTCTTCTGTACCAAGATAGTGTCCATCACCGTGGGTGGGTAAAAACCAGAAAAGATTCAGACTCATGATTTAGCTCCTTCTTTGCCAGCGGGCTGCCAGATGCGTTCGCGAATATCGACCTGTTTTGGTACCAGGCGGTTTTGATAGAAGAGGTCAGCAGTCTGTTGCTGAAGCGCGGCGACGTGCGCGTCGACAGGCGCAATGGTGGTGGGCGGACGGTGACTGAGGTAGCTCGCGATCACCGGCTCAGGTAAGCCCATGGTTTTTGCCAGCAGGGCGATGCTCGCCTGACGCTGGCTCTGGGTCAGAGCATCTGCCTGCGTAAAGGTATCCAGTACGCCCTGAATAAACGCGCCGTTTTTTTCGGCGTAAGGGCGTGAGGCGAGGTAGAACGAACCGGTTTGCTTCAGCGTGGTACCGTCTTTCAGCACCCGTACGCCACCCTGCAGTAATGCCGCGGAGTAGTACGGATCCCAGATAGCCCAGGCATCAACGTTTTTCTGCTGGAACGCGGCGCGCGCGTCGGCGGGCGTCAGGTAAACGGGCTGAATGTCGGTGAACTTGAGCCCGGCTTCCTGTAAGGCGCGCAGCAGCAGGTTGTGCGAGCTGGAACCTTTCTGGAAAGCGACCTTACGCCCTTTAAGGTCGGAGACGCTTTTAATGTCACTGTTTTCAGGTACCAGGATGACTTCGGCTTTCGGCTTAGCGGGTTCTACACCGACGTATACCAGGTCTGCCCCGGCAGCCTGAGCGAAAATAGGCGGGATGTCGCCCGTACTGCCCAGATCGATACTGCCGACGTTCAGGGCTTCAAGCATCTGCGGCCCTGCCGGGAACTCCACCCATGAGAATTTGGTGTCCGGGAAGCGTTTTTCCAGCAGCTGGTGGCTTTTTGCAAGCACCATACTGACGCTGCCTTTTTGGTAGCCAATTCGTAAACTGTCCGGTGCGGTTTCTGCGGCATGTGCCAGCGCGGTAAACGCCATCAGGCCAGCCAGTCCGAGGCGGGTTAAGGTTTTAAACATGTGCGACTCCCTGCGGCGGATTAAAAGAAGGAACCTGGATATCCCGGCGATGCAGCGCGTGCCAGAAAGTTTCCAGCGAGGCATCAAGGCGCGTTTGCAGATTCGGCGTGAAGTGCGGCTTATGCTGGTAGTCAATGACCTGCGAATCATCCGCGAAAACGCCGTGAAGGATCTCCTGCGCCTTCAGGGCGTTCAGCACCGGCTTCAGGGCGTAATCCACCGCCAGTAAATGGGCCACCGTGCCGCCCGTTGCCAGAGGCAGAACCACTTTGCCGTCCAGTGCGCGCTCGGGGAGAAGATCGAGCAGCGTTTTCAGCGCGCCCGAAAAAGAGGCTTTATAAATCGGGGTCGCAACGATGAGGCCGTCCGCTTCCTTGAGCTGCTCAGTGAGGGTTTTCAGCGCGGGGCTGTCGAAGCGGGCATACAGCAAATCTTCAGGTTCGAAGTTATGCAGATTCCAGTGGCACACTTCCACGTCCAGGGCATTGAGCTTGTCGCGGGCATATTCCAGCAGGGCGCTGGAACGCGAAGGGAATCGTGGACTTCCGGCCAGGGTAATGACGCGCATACTTCCTCCTTATAACTAATTGTTTGCTTTTGTCTAACATTCATAACAATTTTCAGGAGTGTGACACCGCGCGGTTATTCCACTAAATGATTTATCCGCAATTAAACTGCGAAAAACTGCATAAGAAAGAGAGTGGGAGGTAAACGATTGCGTTTTACGCCGATTTTTTTGCCGCAGGTCAATTCCCTTTCGTGACGGGATCGCCCATAATCCCCTCCCGGTTTGCACACCGGGAATCCAGGAGAGTTCATGTACTACCCCTTCGTTCGTAAAGCCCTTTTCCAGCTCGACCCCGAGCGCGCTCATGAATTTACATTCCAGCAATTACGTCGTATTACAGGAACGCCTCTGGCGGCCCTGGTGCGTCAAAACGTGCCGGAAAAGCCTGTGCAGTGCATGGGGCTGACCTTTAAAAATCCATTGGGTCTGGCGGCCGGTCTGGACAAAAATGGCGAGTGCATTGATGCCCTGGGCGCGATGGGCTTTGGCTCCATCGAAATTGGTACCGTCACGCCGCGCCCGCAGCCGGGAAATGACAAGCCGCGCCTGTTCCGCCTGGTCGAAGCCGAAGGGTTGATCAACCGCATGGGCTTTAATAACCTCGGCGTTGATCATCTGGTAGAGAACGTGAAGAAAGCCCATTTTGATGGGGTGTTAGGCATCAATATTGGCAAAAATAAAGATACGCCGGTTGAGCAGGGTAAAGATGACTACCTGATTTGTATGGAAAAAGTCTACGCCTATGCCGGGTATATCGCGGTGAATATTTCCTCACCCAATACCCCGGGGCTGCGCTCCTTACAATATGGCGAAGCGCTGGACGATCTTCTGAGTGCCATTAAAAATAAACAAAATGAACTCCAGGCGATCCACCATAAATATGTTCCGGTCGCGGTGAAGATCGCGCCGGATCTTTCTGTCGAAGAATTGATCCAGGTTGCCGACAGTTTGGTTCGCCATAATATTGACGGGGTGATTGCAACGAATACCACGCTTGATCGTTCGCTCGTTCAGGGAATGAAAAACTGTGACGAAGCGGGTGGGTTAAGTGGCCGTCCGGTACAATTAAAAAGCACCGAAATTATTCGCGCGCTGTCTGCGGAATTAAAAGGCCGTTTACCGATTATTGGCGTCGGCGGTATCGACTCGGTGATTGCTGCGCGCGAGAAGATGGCGGCCGGTGCGTCACTGGTGCAAATCTATTCCGGCTTTATTTTTAAAGGCCCGCCTTTGATTAAAGAAATCGTTACGCATATCTAATCTTTTTTCTTAATCAGACAACCAGGGCTTTATTTCCAGCCCTGGTTGTTTTATATTCCGTCACTGTTGCTTATTTAGACATTATCGTCTTTTATTACTAGTGTTATAAACGAAGCGGCGAACAGGACATTTTTAGTACAGGACGTTTGGGGACGGGAGAGACACATGCGAATTAAACCTGACGATAACTGGCGCTGGTATTTTTGCGACGAGCATGACCGTATGATGCTCGATTTAGCCAATGGCATGTTGTTTCGTTCTCGTTTTGCCCGCCGAATGTTAACCCCGGACGCGTTTTCTCCATCGGGCTTTTGCGTTGACGATGCGGCGCTTTATTTCTCCTTCGAAGAAAAATGCCGCGACCTGATGCTCTCTAAAGAGCAGCGTGCCGAACTGGTATTAAATGCGCTGGTGGCTATCCGTTTCCTGAAACCGCAAATGCCGAAAAGCTGGCATTTCCTGCCTCACGGCATGGACTGGACGCCAGCGACGGGCGATGCGGCCAGCGTTAACCTGAGCGATACCGCCGAAGAGGTGAGTTTGTTAGTGGTTGAGCCTGGCGAAAACGCCGCACTCTGTCTGCTGGCGCAGCCCGGCGTGACGATTGCCGGGCGCGTAATGCAGTTAGGTGATGCGATCAAAGTCATGAATGACAGGCTGAAGCCACAGCTGCGCGTCGATGCCTTCCGCCTCGAACAAGCGGTTTAAGCTTCCAGTTGTACCGACGTTTTCGGTACGCAGCTACAGCACAGGATTGTGCCGTCATTTCCAATTGCAGATTTTTTCAGCGCACTCACTTCTCCCTCCAGCAGCTTGATGCGGCAGCATCCGCAAATTCCCGCGCGGCAGGAATACGGTACGCGAATACCGGCTTGCTCCAGCTGCTCCAGTAAAACCTGTTGATTGTTGCCACGAATAACCTTGCCCTGCCAGTGAATATCCACCGCAGTGGCGACATTCGTCTCAACCTCGACCATTTCTTCTTCCTGGCCTGAGCCGTACACTCGCGCCGGCCCGCGGGCGAGAATTTCAACCTCATCGCCTACGCGGATTGCGCCGCTGGATCGCGGGATCAGGTTCTGGCCGAAATCGACATCGCCGTTGTCCTGCGCGGTACGGAACGATTGCAGCGTTTTCAGCGGCTCGCCGGAAGGATGCTTTTGGCCTTTCTCAGGACTTACCGTGGTGAAAATGCAGCGGCTGCAGGGTTTGACGACATCAAAGATGACGCTGCCGATGCGGATGACTTTCCAGGTGTCTTCATCCCAGGCGTCCGCTCCGGTCACGACCAGATTCGGGCGGAACTGTTCCATCTGTACGCTGGCTTTACAGCGATTCTGTAAATCACGCAGAGACGCTTCGTTGGTGAGCAGGAACGGGAAGCCATCCGCGAAGGAGAGGGGAACGGCGTCGTGGCGCTTTACGCGACGCGTCAGTTCCGGCCCAACCCACCGCAGCTGCACGTCGCGGGAGAAGAAGCCGCTCAGCCAGCGGTTAATTTCATCCGGGGCGATGCGCGCGGTAAAATGGTTGCCCCATACTTCCGTTGGCGCGTCGACAGCCGCAAAATCCGCAAAGCGAATCACCGCGCTGGAACCGTCCGGCGCGGTAAGGTGCAAACCGTCGTGAAGCGGGGAAGGGGTAAAGCGAACCATCTGAGGGAACTGGCGTGCGGTGATAAACGTACCGTCAGGCTCGGTGACCATAAAAATACGATCGAAGGCGAACCCGCTCATGTCTGCCAGCGCGTGAGTGACACCGATGCCGCGCATGGATTTCACCGGATGAATAAAAAGCCTGGATAACGTCGCCACTGCACACTCCCTCGAATGAAAATAAGCCTTCAACTTTATGACATACACGCCATATTAGCTATAATGCGCGACAATTTTCTAAGAGTAAAAGTGACGATATGAATTCTCTGTTTGCCAGTACGGCCCGTGGGCTGGAAGAGCTGTTAAAAACTGAACTGGAAAGCCTGGGCGCGCAAGAGTGTCAGGTGGTTCAGGGTGGTGTCCATTTTGAGGGCGACACGCGGCTTATTTACCAGAGCCTGATGTGGAGCCGTCTGGCGTCGCGCATCATGCTGCCGATGAAGGAATGCAAGGTCTATAGCGACCTCGATCTCTACACCGGCGTACAGATGATCGACTGGACAGAGATCTTCACGCCTAACGCCACCTTCGCGGTGCATTTCAACGGCGTGAACGACGAGATCCGCAACAGCCAGTACGGCGCCCTGCGCGTAAAAGACGCCATTGTGGACTGCTTCACGCGTAAAAATAAGGAACGTCCGAACGTCGATCGCGAAAACCCGGACCTGCGTATCAACGTCTGGCTGAACGGCGACACGGCGAGCATCTCCCTCGATCTGAGCGGCGCGGGTCTGCACCTGCGCGGCTACCGCGATCGCACCGGTATGGCACCGATCAAAGAAACCCTGGCCGCCGCCATCGTGATGCGCTCCGGCTGGCAGCCGGGCACGCCGCTGCTTGACCCAATGTGTGGCTCCGGTACGCTGCTGATTGAGGCCGCAATGCTGGCAACCGACCGTGCGCCGGGGCTGCACCGCGGCCACTGGGGCTTCAAAGGCTGGGCGCAGCACGACGAAGCGCTCTGGAAAGAGGTTAAAGACGACGCGCAGACCCGCGCGCGTAAGGGGCTGGCGGAGTATACCTCTCACTTTTACGGTTCGGATAGCGACCCGCGCGTAATAGAACGCGCGCGCAGCAACGCCCGTCGCGCCGGTATCGGCGAGCTGGTCACCTTCGAGGTGAAAGACGTGGCGAACCTGACCAACCCGCTGCCGAAGGGCCCGTACGGGACCGTAATCAGCAACCCGCCATACGGCGAGCGTCTGGACAGCGAGCCTGCGCTGATTGCCCTGCACAGCCTGCTGGGCCGCAATATGAAGGACCACTTCGGCGGCTGGAATCTGTCTCTGTTCAGCGCCTCGCCGGAGCTGCTGAGCTGCCTGCAGCTGCGTGCCGATCGCCAGTTTAAAGCGAAAAACGGCCCGCTGGACTGCGTGCAGAAAAACTATCATCTGGCAGAGAAAGCGGCGGACAGCAAGCCAACCGGCGTGGCAGAGGATTACGCCAACCGCCTGCGCAAAAACCTGAAGAAATTTGAAAAATGGGCGAAGCAGGAAGGGATCGAGTGCTATCGCCTGTACGATGCCGACCTGCCGGAGTACAACGTGGCGGTTGACCGCTATGCGGACTGGGTGGTGATTCAGGAATATGCTCCGCCGAAAACCATCGATGCGCAAAAAGCGCGCCAGCGCATGCTGGACGTCATTGCGGCCACCATTGCCGTGCTGGGGATTGCGCCGAACAAGCTGGTGCTGAAAACCCGCGAGCGTCAGAAGGGTAAAAACCAGTACCAGAAGATGGGCGAAAAGGGCGACTTTATCGAAGTGGGCGAATACAACGCTCGCCTGTGGGTGAACCTGACCGACTATCTTGATACCGGCCTGTTCCTCGACCACCGCATCGCCCGCCGCATGCTCGGCCAGATGAGCAAGGGCAAAGATTTCCTCAACCTGTTTTCCTACACCGGCAGCGCCAGCGTGCATGCCGGTCTCGGCGGCGCGCGCAGCACTACCACGGTGGATATGTCCCGCACCTATCTCGAGTGGGCCGAGCGTAACCTGCGTCTGAACGGCTTAACCGGACGTCAGCATCGCCTGATGCAGGCCGACGTGCTGGGCTGGCTGCGCGATACCGACGAGCAGTTCGACCTGATCTTTATCGATCCGCCGACCTTCTCTAACTCCAAGCGCATGGAGGATAGCTTTGACGTTCAACGCGATCACCTGCGCCTGATGACCGACCTGAAGCGCCTGCTGCGCAAAGGCGGCACCATTATGTTCTCGAACAACAAACGCGGCTTCCGTATGGATCATGACGGCCTGGCAGCCCTGGGACTGAAAGCACAAGAAATCAGTCAAAAAACGCTGTCTCAGGACTTCGCCCGTAACCGTCAAATTCATAACTGCTGGTTGATTACCGCGGTCTGAAAGGAAAAATAAATGTCATTAATTAGTATGCACGGCGCGTGGCTCTCTTTCAGCGACTCACCGCTTCTCGATAATGCAGAGCTGCATATCGAAGATAACGAGCGCGTCTGTCTGGTGGGCCGTAACGGCGCGGGTAAATCCACGCTGATGAAAATCCTCAACCGCGAGCAGGGGCTGGATGACGGCCGCATCGTATACGAGCAGGATCTGATCGTCTCCCGCCTCCAGCAGGATCCGCCGCGTCATGTCACCGGCAGCGTGTACGATTTCGTGGCGGAAGGCATCTCCGAGCAGGCAGAGTACCTGAAGCGCTATCACGAGATTTCGCATCTGGTGATGACCGACCCGAGCGACAAGAATCTCAACGAACTGGCGAAAGTGCAGGAGATGCTCGATCACCACGGTTTGTGGCAGCTGGAAAACCGCATTAACGAGGTGCTGGCGCAGCTCGGGCTGGAACCCGACATGGAGCTGTCGGCGCTCTCCGGCGGCTGGCTGCGTAAAGCGGCGCTGGGGCGCGCGCTGGTCAGCGGCCCTAAGGTACTGCTGCTGGACGAACCAACCAACCACCTGGATATCGAAGCAATTGACTGGCTGGAAGGTTTCCTGAAAACCTTCAGCGGCACCATCATCTTCATCTCGCACGACCGTTCGTTTATTCGCAATATGGCGACGCGCATTGTTGACCTCGACCGCGGCAAGCTGGTCACCTATCCTGGCGATTACGACACCTATCTGCTGGAGAAAGAAGAAAACCTGCGCGTGGAAGAGCTGCAGAATGCGGAGTTCGACCGCAAGCTGGCGCAGGAGGAGGTCTGGATCCGCCAGGGCATCAAAGCCCGCCGTACCCGTAACGAAGGCCGCGTGCGTGCCCTGAAGGCGATGCGTCGCGAGCGCAGCGAGCGCCGCGAAGTCATGGGCAGCGCCAAAATGCAGGTGGAAGAGGCGTCCCGCTCCGGCAAGATTGTCTTCGAAATGGAAAACGTTAACTACCAGGTTGACGGCAAGGTGCTGGTGAAAGATTTCTCTGCGCAGGTTCAGCGCGGGGACAAAATTGCGCTCATCGGCCCGAACGGCTGCGGCAAAACCACGCTGCTGAAGCTGATGCTGGGCCAGCTGCAGGCCGACAGCGGCCGCATTCACTGTGGCACCAAGCTGGAAGTGGCCTACTTCGACCAGCACCGCGCAGAGCTGGATCCGGACCGCACGGTGATGGACAACCTCGCCGAAGGTAAACAGGAAGTGATGGTGAACGGCAAGCCGCGTCACGTTCTGGGCTACCTGCAGGACTTCCTGTTCCACCCGAAACGCGCCATGACACCGGTGCGCGCGCTGTCCGGTGGGGAGCGTAACCGTCTTCTGCTGGCCCGTCTGTTCCTGAAGCCAAGTAATCTGTTGATCCTCGATGAACCGACGAACGATTTGGATGTCGAAACGCTGGAATTACTCGAAGAGCTGATCGATGGGTATCAGGGAACCGTGATGCTGGTTAGCCACGATCGTCAGTTCGTGGATAACACCGTGACCGAGTGCTGGATCTTCGAAGGTGAAGGGCGAATTGGCCAGTACGTGGGCGGTTATCACGACGCAAAAGGGCAGCAGTCGCAGTCTCTGGCGCAGAAACAGTCGAAGTCCAGAACAAGTTCTGAACCTGCTGTAACAAAAGCAGAAACTGTCAAGAAAACCTCGGCTAAACTAAGCTATAACCTGCAGCGCGAACTGGAGGGGCTACCTCAGCGTCTTGAAGAGCTGGAGGCCGCGCTTGAGGAGCTGCAAGCGCAGGTTGCTGATGCCTCATTCTTTACCCAATCGCATGACTATACTCAGAAAGTACTGGCTGAAATGTCCGCGGCTGAAAAAGCCCTGGAAGAAGCATTTGAGCGCTGGGAGTACCTTGAGTCTCTGAAAAACGGCGCATAACAGGGATTAAATATGTGTGACCAGCACCATGCCGACAGGCATATATTATGCTCGCAATGCGATATGCTCGTGGCGTTGCCAGAGCTTGGTCACGGACATAAAGCCCAGTGTCCACGCTGTGGCGCGACGTTGACAACCGAGTGGGACGCGCCGCGGCAGCGTCCCACCGCTTACGCGCTGGCAGCACTGTTCATGCTGCTGCTCTCCAATCTCTTCCCCTTCGTCTATATGAAGGTAGGCGGGATGACAAGCCAGGTGGATCTGCTTGAAATCCCGGGCGTGATGTTCTCGGAAGATTACGCCAGCCTCGGCACCTTTTTTCTGCTATTCGTCCAGATAGTCCCGGCGTTCTGCCTGGTCATCATCCTGCTGCTGGTTAACCGCGTCAGGATGCCGTCACCGCTGAAAATCCGGCTCGCGCGCATCCTTTTTCAGCTCAAAAGCTGGGGGATGGCCGAGATCTTTCTCGCAGGGATACTGGTCAGTTTCGTGAAGCTGATGGCGTACGGCGACGTGGGGATAGGCAGCAGTTTTATTCCCTGGTGTCTGTACTGTGTCCTGCAGCTGCGTGCTTTCCAGTGCGTGGACAGGCGCTGGGCCTGGGACGATATCGCCCCGGCACCGACGCTCGCGCAGACGGTGAAGGTCGGCGTGCCGGGTATCCGCCAGGGGCTCCGTTCTTGTCCGTGCTGTACCGCCGTGCTGCCCGCCGATCTTGAGGTTTGTCCGCGCTGCGAAACGAAGGGCCATGTTCGCCGTAAAAATAGCCTGCAGTGGACGATGGCACTGCTGGTCACGTCGGTCATGCTGTATCTGCCCGCTAATATTCTGCCGATTATGATCACCGATTTGCTCGGCGATAAAATGCCCTCGACGATCCTCGCCGGGGTCATACTGCTGTGGAGCGAAGGATCTTATCCTGTCGCCGGCGTGATTTTCATCGCCAGTATCATGGTGCCCACTTTAAAAATGATCGCCATTGCCTGGCTCTGTTGGGATGCAAAAGGCCACGGAAAACGCGACAGCGAACGCATGCATCTGATTTACGAAGTGGTCGAATTTGTCGGTCGTTGGTCAATGATCGACGTGTTTGTGATTGCCGTTCTCTCTGCGCTGGTGCGGATGGGCGGTTTGATGAGTATTTATCCCGCGATGGGGGCTTTAATGTTTGCACTGGTGGTAATTATGACCATGTTTGCGGCCATGACCTTCGACCCTCGTTTATCGTGGGATCGTGAGCCTGAATCAAGCCATGAGGAAGAGTAAGAGCATGGAAAATAAGAGTGGAGAGGCGAAAGTGCAGAAGGTCAAAAACTGGTCGCCGGTGTGGATTTTCCCCATCGTGACCGCGCTGATCGGTGCATGGATCCTGTTTTATCACTACAGCCATCAGGGACCGGAAGTGACGCTGATTACCACCAATGCCGAAGGAATTGAGGGCGGTAAAACGACCATCAAAAGCCGCAGCGTGGATGTGGGCGTGGTGGAAAGCGCAACCCTGACCGACGATTTAACCCATGTGGAGATTAAGGCGCGTCTTAATGCCGGCATGGAAAAACTCCTGCACGGCGATTCTGTTTTCTGGGTGGTTAAACCGCAGGTGGGACGTGAAGGGATCAGCGGCTTAGGAACGCTGCTCTCAGGTGCCTACATCGAACTGCAGCCGGGTGCAAAAGGCAGCCAGCCGGCGCAGTACCAGCTTCTGGATTCACCGCCGCTAGCACCGCCTGATGCAAAAGGTATCCGCGTGATCCTCGACAGTAAAAAAGCGGGCCAGCTCACGGCGGGCGACCCGGTACTTTTCCGCGGCTATCGCGTGGGTTCGGTGGAGAAAAGTACCTTCGATCCTCAGAAAAGATCCATCAGCTATCAGCTGTTCATCAATGCGCCTAACGATCGTCTGGTTACCAGCAACGTCCGTTTCTGGAAAGACAGCGGCATCGCGGTGGATCTGACCTCGGCGGGCATGCGTGTAGAAATGGGCTCGCTGACAACACTGTTTGGCGGCGGCGTGAGTTTTGACGTACCCGAAGGTCTGGACCTGGGGCAGCCGGTTGCGGAGAACACTGCTTTCCGCCTGTTCGACGATCAAAAAAGCATTCAGGATGCACTCTATACCGATCACATCGACTACCTGATGTTCTTTAAGGATTCTGTTCGCGGCCTGCAGCCTGGGGCGCCCGTTGAGTTCCGCGGTATTCGTCTGGGGACGGTGGGACAAGTGCCTTACTTTGTTCCAGGCCTTAAGCAGATGCTTGATGATGATTACCGTATTCCGGTGCTGATCCGCATTGAGCCTGAGCGCCTGATCAACCAGATTGGTGAGAATCAGGATATCGGCGAGCACATCACCGACCTGATGAATCGCGGTCTGCGCGGCTCGCTGAAAACCGGTAACCTGGTGACCGGCGCACTGTATGTCGATATGGACTTCTATCCAAAAGCGCCGCCGATTACCGGTATGCGTGAGTTTGGTGGTTACAAGATCATCCCAACGGTAAGCAGCGGTCTGGCCCAGATCCAGCAGCGTCTCATGGAAACGCTGGATAAAATTAACAATCTGCCTCTGAACCCAATGATTGAGGCGGCGACAGGTTCGTTACATCAAAGCCAGGCGACAATGCAGCGCCTGCAGACCACGCTGGATAACATCAACAAGATCACTGCAAATCAGAGTATGCAGCAGCTGCCGCAGGATATGCAGAAAACGCTGCGCGAGCTGAACCGCAGTATGCAGGGCTTCCAGCCTGGCTCGGCGGCGTACAACAAGATGGTGGCAGATATGCAGCGTCTCGATCAGGTCTTGCGTGAACTGCAGCCGGTTCTGAAAACGCTCAACGAGAAGAGCAACGCGCTGGTGTTCGAAGCGAAAGATAAAAAGGATCCTGAGCCGAAGAGGGCGAAACAATGAAAAAATGGCTAGCGATTGCAGGAGTGATGGTACTCACGGCCTGTAGCTCCGGGAGCGAAACGAAAAGCTACTACCAGCTGCCTCTGGTGACGCAGGCGGTTACGCAAAGTTCCGCCTCGCAGGGCAACCGTCTGCTGTGGGTTGAGCAGGTCGCCGTGCCGGATTATCTGGCCGGCAACGGGGTGGTCTATCAGACCAGCGATGTACAGTACGTTATCGCCAACAACAACCTGTGGGCCAGCCCGCTGGACCAGCAGTTACGCAATACGCTGGTGGCGAATCTGGGCAGCCAGCTTCCGGGCTGGGTTGTTGCCTCCCAGCCTTTGGGAAGCGATCAGGACACGCTGAACGTCACGGTAACGGGCTTCCACGGCCGTTATGACGGTGCCGTTGTCATCAGCGGCGAGTGGCTGTTGAATCATCAGGGACAGCTGATTAAGCGTCCTTTCCATCTGGAGCTGAAGCAGCAGAAGGATGGCTATGATGAAATGGTGAAAGTGCTGGCTCAGGGTTGGGCGCAGGAGTCAGCCAGTATCGCCAGGGAAATTTCCCGGCTGCCATAAGTAAAATTCATCGTCAAAAACCGCAATCGGCCTGGTGCTGATTGCGGTTTTTTTTTCGTTTTTGCGTCAGGTTGTTACTTGTGCCGGGTCACAATTTTTGTACAAATGATCTTCTGGCTAGCTCACAAATATGACACCCGTATGAATTTTGAACATTGACGCTGGGACTAATTCGGGGTATTCGTTATCTGTGCCTGCGCATCTGGCGCGGACACTGTTTTCTTTCCACCAGACAAAAGAATGAGGGAAACGAGGCATGAAGAGACAGAAACGAGATCGCCTGGAACGGGCTCATCAACGTGGTTATCAGGCCGGCATCGCTGGACGTTCGAAAGAAATGTGTCCTTATCAGACGATAAATCAAAGGTCACAATGGCTTGGAGGCTGGCGAGAAGCCATCGGCGACAGGGCACTTATAGCCTGATAACGTCTCTTTAAAAAAAGAAACCTCCGCACTGCGGAGGTTTCGCCTTTCCGGGGTCGCTTAAAGCGATATCAGAACGCGGAAGTGTCCTGGAACAGACCCACTTTCAGGTCGTTCGCGGTATAGATCAGACGACCGTCTACCAGCACTTCGCCATCCGCCAGGCCCATAATCAGGCGACGGTTAACGATGCGCTTGAAGTGAATACGATAGGTGACTTTCTTCGCCGTAGGCAGAACCTGACCAGTGAATTTCACTTCGCCCACGCCCAGCGCGCGGCCTTTACCTTCACCACCCAGCCAGCCCAGATAGAAGCCAACCAGCTGCCACATGGCATCCAGGCCCAGGCAGCCAGGCATTACCGGATCGCCAATAAAGTGGCAACCGAAGAACCACAGGTCCGGGTTGATATCGAGTTCTGCTTCTACGTAACCCTTATCGAAGTTGCCGCCGGTTTCGGTCATTTTCACGACACGGTCCATCATCAGCATGTTCGGGGCCGGTAACTGTGGGCCTTTCGCGCCAAACAGTTCTCCGCGACCAGAGGCAAGAAGATCTTCTTTTGTATAGGATTCGCGTTTATCTACCATGTTCTCAGTAAGCCTTATTTTAGTGAAGGACGCAGGATAGCTAACACGTGTACGCTGAACAAGTCCGATCAGTTCGAACTGAACCAGCCCAGCCAGCGTAACGGCCATGGATAACGATGGCGAGCATCCTGCTGCGTCGCCTGAGCAATGCGCTCCTGGATAGTCTGCATCAAAGTTGTCTGACCTTCGCCATCCCAAACCAGGTTTGTCAGTAAGGGTAGTGCATCCTCAATCCCTTCGATGGCCCAGATGGCGAATTGTTCCTGTTCAACCGCGTCCAGAATATCCTGGCACAGGCTGAGATGGCGTACGTTAGGCGCCGGAATAATCACACCCTGTTTGCCGTTTAAACCGCGCTGCTGACAGACAGAGAAGAAGCCTTCGATTTTTTCGTTCAGACCGCCAACGGGCTGAGCACGACCAAATTGATCGACCGAACCGGTAATAGCAATGTTCTGGTTGATCGGCACGTCCGCCAGGGCGCTGATTAAGGCGCACAGCTCCGCCATTGAGGCACTATCGCCATCCACTTCGCTGTAGGACTGCTCAAACGTCAGCGAGGCGGAGAAGGGGATTTGCTGCTCAAGCTGCAGTTCAGACATCAAAAATGCCTGCATGATCATCATGCCTTTGGCGTGAATGTTGCCGCCCAGTTCGGCCTTGCGTTCAATATCGGTAAACTCGCCGTCGCCAATATGCACAACACAGCTGATTCGCGAGGGTTCACCGAACGCGCGCGGATGGCCAGGAAACTCGATCACCGAGAGGGCGTTGATCTGCCCAACGCGTTCGCCTTCTGTCTCGACCAGAATTTGTTCCAGCAGAATTTCATCCTGCATGCGATCAGCAAGGTAACCTTCGCGCCACTCTCGCTGCGCCAGCATCTGCGTGAGCTGTTCGCCAGTAAACGCACCGTTACCGCTGATCGTACCCACTTCACGCAGCTGCTTGCCGATCCAGAGCGGGCAGAGAGGCAAGGTTTCCTGGTCACCGGTATAGCGAACGGCTTCGCGGATTAAACCCGGCCACGCGTCGGCGGCAGGCGCTGGCAATGCAAAACGTTCCGCCACGGCCATCACCCACTGACACCACTGCGCCATGTCGTCCGCATCGGCAATCTGAATGTTGTCTTCGTATTCGCTGTAAACTGCCTGCTCGGCCAGTTCCGGCTCCATCTCCTGGAAGTCCGCCAGCGATTCGCGGTCACCCGTCAGCACGACGGTCAGCGACAGCGGCATTGACGGCACGGAGACAGGAAGAGGACGAGACTCGTCGTAACCGACCCAGTCAAAGCGCTGTTGGGTCACAACGGTTTTCAGACGCATCCACAGCAGCGGCTGCGAGAGCAAAGTGCGCAGAGAGATGATGAGCACGCCGCCGTTTGCACGATGCACCAGCCCCGGCTGCAGGGAAAGCTCGCCGTTAAACTGGCGCAGACAGCCAAACAGCTGTTCAGCCTCGACCCAATTAGCGGTAATTACCTCGCCGTTAGTAGCAAAACGACCGTCGGCCTGGTCCGCCGGTCCGAAGGTAATATTATGCCCCGCGATACGATACTGGCCGCCAAATACCGCGGTGGTGTCTGGCCGCAGCTGGCGCGTGGCATCCCCAAGCAGCGACAGATATTCCGCTTCTTCCGGGGCTTTCAGCAGCATGAAGGGCGATGTCGCCCACGGGCTTAACGTCTGCTCCAGCGCATAATGTAAGCGTGGTTGCGTATCGCTAAGGATGAATTCGTGTTCTTTTGCGAGATCGGGCTGTGCAAACAGTTCCTGATAGCTCTCGGCATCCGGAACAAGGTCACGCCATGCTAGTTTCGTAATGGTCAAAGTTGATGTTTTTTAGTCAGATGTAAAAGCGTGGAGTATACCGTAAGCGGGGGGCTCTACCCAAGCAGGATTGGTGTTTCAGCAGGCGGATTGGCTGCAGTCACTCACAGGATATGATTTCTTTTCAGCAGATTGCTAAAAAACTGATATTCTGAACAGAGTTACGTGGTAACACTGAGATCGCAATGAAATATCAACAACTGGAAAATCTCGAAAGCGGCTGGAAATGGAAGTACCTGGTCAAAAAGCACCGTGAAGGGGAGCTGATCACCTGCTACATCGAAGCCAGCGCTGCGCAAGAAGCCGTGGATATTTTGCTGACCCTCGAAAATGAACCGGTACAGGTCAATGGCTGGATTGAGAAGCACATTAATCCTGCGTTGTTAAACCGGATGAAGCAAACTATCCGCGCGCGACGTAAACGGCATTTTAATGCTGAGCATCAGCATACCCGGAAAAAATCCATCGACCTGGAGTTCGTGGTCTGGCAGCGTCTGGCCGGGCTGGCACAACGGCGTGGTAAGACCCTGTCGGAAACCATCGTGCAGTTGATTGAGGATGCCGAACATAAAGAGAAGTACGCCAACCAGATGTCGTCGCTGAAAAACGACCTTCAGGCGTTGTTGGGCAAAAAATAGATTTTAGTTTTCTTCAGACAATAAAAAACCCCGCATGGCGGGGTTTTTTTATAAGACGATAACTTATGCCGCTGGCTGAGTTACAACGTCTTTAACGCCTTTAACTTCGATCTCTACGCGACGATCTGGTGCCAGGCAGTCGATCAGTGCAGCGCGAGCTTTAACGTTGTCACAGGTGTTGCCAGTAACTGGGTTAGATTCGCCCATACCACGTGGGGAGATCTTGTTAGCTGGGATACCTTTAGAGATCAGGTAATCAACAACAGACTGAGCACGTTTCTCAGACAGTTTCTGGTTGTAAGCGTCAGAACCGATGCGGTCGGTGAAGCCCAGAACCACTACAGAACCGTCTTTAGGATCCAGGTTGCTCAGCTGGGTGTACAGCTGATCCAGTGCCTGCTGACCTTCTGGTTTCAGGGTCGCTTTGTTGAAGTTGAACAGAACGTCAGACTTCAGAGTGAAGTGTTTGGTCTGTACTTCTGGAGCTGGAGCCGGCGCTGGAGCAACAACTGGTGCTGCATCTTCCTGCTGGCCGAAACGGTAGGAAACACCTACGCTCAGCATGCCGTTGTCTGGACGAACGCCAACGGTAGCACCGTCACCGATGTTGTTAACCCACTGGTATTCCAGACGGGTAGCGATGTCACGGGTCATAGCCCACTCAACGCCACCAGCGAATACTGGGGAAACGCCAGTGTCATGGTCGTCGCCAGCGATGTTGTTGCTGGAGTCTGCACGCCATACCATGCCGCCCAGACGGGTGTACACGTCCAGATCGTCAGTTACTGGGTAACCCAGTTTAGCGGTCAGCTGAACGCCCTGAGCTTTGAAAGCGCCATTGATGGTGTCGCCTTTGTATGGCATACGACCTAACCAGTCGTAACCCATTTCAAAGCCAACATACGGGTTAACCTGATAGCCACCGAACGCACCTGCACCAAGCTGGCTCTCGTGAGTAGGGCCATCGTTGTTCAGGCTGCTGTTGTACCAGCCAGTGTCATGGAACTGAGACCAGCCCAGTTTACCACCTGCATACCAGGTATTATCTTTCGGAGCGGCCTGCGCTACGGTAGCGAAGCCAGCCAGTGCCACTGCAATCGCGATAGCTGTCTTTTTCATTTTTTGCGCCTCGTTATCATCCAAAATTCGCCATGAAGGTCTCAAGAGAGAATCACGGTTAAATCCTTCACCGGGGGGCGTGGTCAAATATAAATCTACCGATATCTTCGGCTTAGGCCGAGCACCCCTGGCGATGTAAAGTCTACAACGTAGCTGAAAACTTACAAGTGTGAAGTCTGTCAGGCATATGAAAAAAAAAGTTCCGTATACCTATTATTTAACATTTTTAGAACGAATTTTGTGCAATAAAATTAAGGAGAACCGCACCAGACAAGCCTTGCCGCAATTTTGAGGCCGGGAACTAAAACCGCATCCTGCGGTCAAAAAAAATTCCAGGAAAAATCTTAATTTCACTCAATGATACAAATTTGAGTGAATTTTTAGCCCAGAAAGTTGTCCTCTGCGATAAGAATCTGGACGAACCGGGCGCATGATAAACCCGATCGCATTCCCTTCTTCAGCCGCTTCGGTCAGACGAAAATGTTCCTCTTCCGTCAATTCTTCCGGTAACCACCCGATCACCACGCTGTAATTTCCGGTGCGTAGCGCGCGAATCATCGATTCGACGGTATCGCAGGGAGAAAGCTGGTTGATCTGCATAACCTTTGCCAGCGGCAGGCCTGCAGACTGCACCCATTGGCGGCTCAGTTTTTGTTGCGGCGTCAGCCAGAGCTGCCAGCGTGATTGCTGACCAAGCTGCTGTAATAACGGAAGCAGCAGGAGTTGGGTCAACAGAGGCTGGTCTTCACGGTAAACCACTTCACTAATAAGCCCCGTCGAAGCACCCCCAACGGTGTTCTGCGCGACAGTGCCCGCGGTAGAGGAGAGAGAAGTTGAGCGATTTGCATAGCCTGAAGTATACATATTCATTCCAGCCCTGTAGTTACTGTATGGATATACAGTAACCCCTGTATGCATAAAGATCAACCTCATTTTCGGAAAGCGACTCGCAAAATTCATTCAATGTTGATGTCCTTCGAAAAATCATCTTGCTCAACGACGCTAAGTTGCCTATTTTCCTGCTAACGGATCCGCTAGTAAGAAATTTCGTTGTTACTTTATGATTTTGAAGGGAAATATCATGAAAAAGATATCTTATGAACGGATTTATAAATCCCAGGAATACCTTTCACCACTGGGTGAAATTCATCATCGCGCGCTGTTCGGCGGCTATACCCTGGCAGTGGATGATGCGGTTTTTGCCATGGTGTCAGAAGGTGAGCTCTACCTCCGCGCCTGTGAAGAAAGTGCGAAATACTGTGTGAAAAATGCCGCGTCTTTTTTGACCCTGATGAAGCGGGGCCGTCCGGTGCTTCTCAACTATTACCGGGTGGATGACGGGCTATGGCAGGACAGGGAGCGTCTGCTTCAGCTCTCCACTTTCGCACTTAATGCGGCAAGAAAAGAGCGTTACCAGCGGCATCAGCGCAATCGACTTAAGGACCTGCCAAACCTGACCTTTCAGCTGGAAGTGCTGCTCTTTGAAGCGGGCATCACCAACGAAGAAACACTGCGGGCGCTTGGCGCAAGGGAGAGCTGGCTGAAGATGCGGGCGAAAAATAAAGCGCTGAGTATCAAAGTGCTATTCGCGCTGGAAGGGGCGATCGAGGGGCTGCATGAGGCGGCACTCCCGGCCGGCATTCGCCGGGAGTTGACGGAGTGGTTTAATGCGCTGCCTGAGCCACTGGAGAATCACTCCTCCAGGTAGCGATTTGCTGTTGCAGCCGGCAAATTTCTGGCAGCAGGGCGATAAGCAGGCCAATCTGCTGTAACACCAGAGGCGCTTTGCTGTCGTTTCCAGGCTCAAGATGCGCAATACGTTGGGTAAGTTCATCCAGCGCCTGTCTCACGCGCGGTTCATCGGCTGGCCGGTGATGCAGTGCATCATCGACATAACAGACCGCGTCATCCAGCAGGTTGAGGATGCCCGGGTTGGTGAGTTTTTCGCGATGGGCGCCCAGCGTGGAAATATAGCTGGTGAAGGTATGGTTCAGGCAGAGCAGCCGGAAAGCCGTCTCACGAATCTCGGCCGTGGCGCGAGGCTCCGTTGACATGTTAGATACCACCGAGGCCAGTTCCGCATCGCTGTTGTGCGCATCGCGGCGCGCTATCCGGTAAGCCAGGCGGTTATCGCGGCCCTGATGATACTGCTCAAGGATGGCGTCCAGGTATCGGCAGTTGGCGTTCATAGCCCTGTCTAACACGCGCGGTAGATTACGGAAACGCCAGTCTGGCCAGATAAAGCTGACGGCGGCCCAGGCGATAGCGCAGCCAATCAGGGTATCGAGTACGCGGGGCAGGGCGACCTCGAACCCTTCACCCAGCAGGTTAAAGCAGAGCAGAACCAGCAGCGTAATGAACATTGTGGCATGGGCGTACTGCACGTTGCGAAACGCGAAGAACAACACGCCGGTGATCACGATCAGGATCAGCTGTCCTTCAATGGACGGCACGAAATAGAGCACCGGAAGGCCGATCGCGA
The DNA here is from genome assembly GCF_014930485.1 of Enterobacter cloacae complex sp. P47BA. Classification (NCBI taxonomy): domain Bacteria; kingdom Pseudomonadati; phylum Pseudomonadota; class Gammaproteobacteria; order Enterobacterales; family Enterobacteriaceae; genus Enterobacter; species Enterobacter cloacae complex sp. P47BA. The sequence goes on from NZ_JADBRF010000007.1 coordinate 98,838, forward strand.
CGCCGACCAGGGTGCCGATAATACGCAATGCCAGGCGGTGTCGGGTGGCGTTATAGTTCGGCTGACAGACAAACAGGCTGGTCAGCAGGATCCAGTAGCCGTGGTGCAAACCGGTTATCTGGATAAAAGCATACCCCACGCATAAGACCAGGGACATTCGCACCGCGTGACGAAACAGCGCCGACTCCGGCGTGAAGTTGCGGCTCAGCCTTAGCCACATATCGCTCACGCTGTGCACGCTGTCATCTGCAAGCTGGTTATCCACCTCGCTGCCCGGCAGTGCCATCGCCTGCTCGGACTCAATCGTCGCCAACTGAGCATCAATCGCCCGCAGGTTGTTGAGCAGAAAACCCAGCGCTTTGATCTGTTCCGGTGACGTTCCGCTGGCCTGCACGCGGTCGAGCGCCGCATCAAGATGGCTAAACACGCGTTCGAAGCGGGAGTCGTGCTGATAGGGCGTGCGCAAAAGAATGGAGCGCGCGAGCTGCTGGCATGCCTGTGACTGCATGGACAGCAGGCGCTGAAAGCGGAACATGACGTCGCTGTAGCGGAACTTCTCGCGCAGGGCGGCATACTGAACGTGTGAGGAGCTGGCGCGCTCATGAATGTCCTGAGCGGCAAAATAGTAGTGCAAGGTTCTGCGCGTGCCGCGCTGGCCGCGATCCCCGCGCAGACGGGTAAGCAGCGAGGCTTTCGTCTGGTTAAGGGTGGCGACCAGCTGGCCGTTTGCCAGCGCCAGATCGTAAAGCGGCGCCTGGCTTTCTTCCTCAATATCCGGGTCGAACAGCCGGGATTTCAGTTCCAGATAATGGGCTAGCTGCTCATAGCTGCGGGCAAGGTTATCCTGCAGAGGACGAACCGGGAAGATTAGGTGGCCGGTTAACGTCAGCAGGTTATACCAGATGGCGCCCAACAGCAGCAGCACAGGCTGCTGATACCACTGGTCGTACAGGGAAACGCCCAGCATGGTGTAGATGGCGATCAGCAGGGCCCCAAAGGCGATAGTGGCATAGCGTTGCCCCAGACCGCCCAGCAAAATAAACCCGCTGGTGGAGAGTGTAAGGCCCAGGGCAAACAGCCACGGCCAGGGGAAAAGTAACTCAACGGACGCGGAGGCGATAAAAAAACAGACGAGCGTAATGACCAGATTCCGCAAACGCCCGGCCAGGCGATCGTCCAGATCCGCCAGCGCTCCGGCCACCACCCCCAGCGTGAGGGGGATGGTGAGCTTGACATCATTCAGCCACCACGGCAGGGCAGCCGTGCCGCAAAGCGCGATAAATATCCTGACGTTGTAGAGCCAGGCGCTGTTCCAGGTATAACGGCGAAGCAGTGGACTTAGCATAAACGCGGCCAGTCCTTATTTACTGAAAACGACGACGTGCGTTCGCTTCACGCGCCGCCTGGGCCACTTCGACCGGAACCACCCTACGCCCGACGGGCCAAAGGGCGATGGCGGCGATTTTAAAGTTCGCGAGCCCGACCGGAATACCAATTATTGAGATGCACTGCGCAATACCGGCAAAAATATGCATGATGCACAGCCACCAGCCGAAGAAAATCAGCCACAGAATGTTCAGCAAAGTTCCCCCCGTATTCATCAGGGCGCTCTTGCTCTCCGGGTTCAGCTCGTTAACGTGGATAGCTTCATTACCGTAGGGGATGAACGAGAGTTTCGTGATTTCCCAGCAGGAACGGGTCAGGGGAAGGGTGAAGATCAGGACGATGCTCACCAGCGTGGCAAAAAGCCAGGAAAGGGTGGTGGCAAAACCGCCCAGCACAAAATTCAACACATTCAGAACGGTACGCATAAACCCTCACTTCCTTTCGATAAAATTAACGCCCAATGATTGTAACGTTTTTTTAGGCTGGAGCACCTTAAAACTGGCAGTTAAACTGTCAGGTAAATTATCTCTTCGTGGATTTGGCGGGACATGGAACTGAAAGCAACTTCTTTAGGCAAACGCCTGGCACAACACCCCTATGACAGAGTTGTTCTGCTCAACGCCGGGGTTAAAGTCTCCGGAGAACGCCACGAATACCTTATTCCGTTTAATCAGCTTCTGGCTATTCACTGCAAGCGCGGGCTGGTGTGGGGAGAGCTCGAGTTCGTTCTGCCTGACGACAAAGTCGTGCGCCTTCACGGTACCGAGTGGGCGGAAACCCAGCGTTTCCACCATCACCTGAACGCGCTCTGGCAGCAGTGGAGCCACGACATGAGCGTGATTGCCGCTCAGGTGCTGCAGCAGGTGCTGGACGATATCGCGCAAAGCAACGCGCAGCAAACGTGGCTGACGCGCCAGCAGACCGCCGGTCTGCAGCAAAAGATTCGACATGCACTTTCGGCGCTGCCGCTCTCCGTGACGCGTCTTGATGAGTTCGACAATTGTCGCGATGCCTGGCGTCAGTGCCAGGCCTGGCTGAACGATATGGATAAAAGCCGGCTGGCGCATAATCAGGCCTGGACGGACGCCATGCTCACCCAATACGCCGACTTTTTCAGTACGGTGGAGTCTTCACCGCTCAACCCTGCTCAGGCGCGCGCGGTGGTGAACGGCGAGCAGTCGCTGCTGGTGCTGGCGGGGGCCGGAAGCGGTAAAACGTCGGTGCTGGTGGCGCGTGCGGGCTGGCTTCTCACCACCGGGGAGGCCGTTGCCGATCAGATCCTGCTTCTGGCTTTTGGCCGTAAGGCAGCACAGGAGATGGACGAACGCATCCAGGAACGGCTGCACACCCGGGATATTACCGCCAGAACCTTCCATGCCCTCGCGCTGCATATCATTCAGCAGGGCAGTAAAAAAGTGCCTGCCATCAGTAAACTGGAAAACGACGCGCAGGCGCGACAGGCGTTGTTTATTAAAACGTGGCGTCAGCAGTGCAGTGAGAAAAAGGCGCAGGCGAAAGGGTGGCGTCAATGGCTGGAAGAGGAACTCAACTGGGAGGTGCCGGAGGGCAGCTTCTGGCAGGATGAAAAACTGGCGCGTCGGCTCGGCTCGCGTCTTGACCGCTGGGTCAGCCTGATGCGGATGCACGGCGGCTCGCAGGCAGAGATGATTGAAAGCGCGCCGGAGGCGATCCGCGATCTGTTTTCAAAACGGGTCAAGCTGATGGCTCCGCTATTGAAAGCCTGGAAAACCGCGCTGAAAGAGGAAAATGCCGTTGATTTCTCCGGTCTTATCCATCAGGCGATCGTCATTCTGGAGAAGGGGCGCTTTGTCAGCCCGTGGAAGCATATTCTGGTGGATGAGTTCCAGGATATCTCACCCCAGCGTGCGGCACTGCTCTCGGCGCTGCGGGCGCAAAATAAACATACCTCGCTGTTCGCAGTGGGGGACGACTGGCAGGCCATCTACCGCTTCAGCGGGGCGCAGCTTTCACTGACGACCGCGTTCCACCACTATTTTGGCGAAGGCGACCGCAGCGATCTGGACACGACATACCGCTTCAATTCACGGATTGGTGAGATCGCCAACCGCTTTATCCAGCAGAACCCGCACCAGCTGGCCAAGCCGCTAAACAGCCTGCGGGCAGGGGATAAAAAAGCGGTCACCCTGCTGGCGGATGACCAGCTGGAGCCGCTGCTGGACAAGCTCAGCGGCTATGCGAAACCCGATGAACGTATCCTGGTGCTGGCGCGTTATCATCACCTTAAGCCTGCTGCGCTGGAAAAAGCCGCTACCCGCTGGCCGAAACTGCAGCTTGAATTTATGACCATTCACGCCAGCAAAGGGCAGCAGGCCGATTATGTGATTGTGGTGGGGCTGAAGGAGGGCAGCGACGGATTCCCGGCTCCGGCCCGCGAGTCGGTCATGGAAGAGGCCCTGCTGCCGGTGCCGGAAGACTTCCCGGATGCCGAAGAACGGCGTTTGCTGTACGTGGCCATCACCCGCGCGCGTCATCGCGTGTGGCTGCTGTTCAATAAAGAGGAGCCATCCGTGTTTGTCGATATATTGAAGAGTATTGATGTGCCGGTGGCGCGGAAGCCATAACGGCGTCAGGCAAGATTTCCAGGCCGGGTAGACGTAGCCGCCACCCGGCAAAAAAAGCTACTTCAGTCTCTCAGAAAGATAGCGCTGATAGTCCGGAATAAGGATCTCAACCGGCGAGTTAAACTGCGGTGATTCAATGATGAAATCCGCCGTCGACAGGTTCGTCGCCACCGGAATATTCCACACCGTTGCCAGACGCAGCAGCGCTTTGACATCCGGATCGTGCGGAACCGCATTCAGCGGATCCCAGAAGAAGATCAGCACATCAATTTTCCCTTCGGAAATCTGTGCCCCGACCTGCTGATCGCCGCCCATCGGGCCGCTCAGCATCGCATTCACCTCCAGACCCGTTTTGCGCTGGATCAGGTTACCGGTAGTGCCGGTCGCCGAGAGGGCATGCTTTTCCAGCAGCGGCTGATGGCGGCGAACCCAGTTAAGCAGCATTTGTTTACAGTGATCGTGCGCCACCAGCGCAATGTGTTTGCGTTCAGGCAGCGTGCGTGTTGTCAGTTCCATAATCATATCCATCAGGTTAACTGACTACACGATGACGGGAACCGTCTGACGCTGCAAGAGAAAGGCGTAAAAAATGTGGCTTATGATGAAGGTTGTTGCTTTGCCCACTGTAAAAACCGGGCCCGCGTGTCGGGATCGGCCTGCTGGAACCAGAATTTAAGGCGCTGTTCCGTCAGGCTCTGGGACTGGGGCGGAATGACGTCCAGTTCCGAGACGCCGGATAGCAGCGTACTGTCGTCCGCCATCATGGTGGCAAACTGCGGAAGGGAGGCGCGTTTGCCGGCTTTGTTATAGACCTGCGTTGCGGCCTCGTAGTCCGGGCTTTTTGTGGCGCTGGTCAACGCCAGAATATCCAGCTTGACCGGGATCGGCATTGCATTCCCGTCCAGCAGCTCAACGCGTGGCGAGGCGTCGAAGGCAGCTGATTCCTTCTCCGTTTCAAGGCGAGGCAGGGTAATGTTCACCTGGCTGATTTGCCGGGTATTAAAGCTGACAATCAGCGGCGGAGAGATGTACATCCGCTGCTCATGGTTAGTCAGGCCGATCGCTTTTTCGACCCGGAACACCAGCTGATGCGGCCCGTTATCTAACTCAATGCTGTCAGCCCCGCGCAATAACGAGCTGGAAACCTTTTTCCCGTCCAAAACCAGAAGATCAATGTCGCCAGAGAGCCGAAGCGTGGTGGCAAAAACGCAAACCGGCATCGCTAACGCAATCAGAGCAGTGGCAAAACCGGTTTTCATAGAAGGCTCCCGTCAGAGATACTGTCGCCGCATTAATGTATCTAAATCTTTCGATAATCACGTTTACTAACATATAGACATATTTTGCCGTTTTGCCCTCATACATCTGTATGGGATGGATGGTTGAGATGTGCGCTTTGGCGTACACTTTTAAAAAAGCCAGGAGAAAAACCATGAAAGAGAACGATATTGCCGAGATTCTGACATCCACGCGTACCATTGCGCTGGTGGGCGCGAGCGATAAACCCGACCGTCCCAGCTATCGGGTGATGAAATACCTTCTCGATCAGGGCTATCACGTCATCCCGGTGTCGCCAAAAGTGGCGGGGAAAACCTTACTGGGCCAGCAGGGTTATGCCACGCTCGCTGACGTGCCGGAAAAAATTGATATGGTCGATGTCTTCCGTAATTCCGAGGCGGCGTGGGAAGTGGCGCAGGACGCGATTGCCGTCGGGGCGAAAACGCTGTGGATGCAGCTGGGCGTGATTAACGAGCAGGCTGCCGTGCTGGCGCGGGATGCGGGATTGAAGGTGGTTATGGATCGCTGTCCGGCAATCGATATCCCCCGTCTGGGGCTGGCGAAGTAATAAAAAAAAGCCCGTTCATCGGGCTTTTTTTACACGCTTAGTTCCGCAGGCGCGGAGCCTGTAACTGTTTGCGGATAGTCTGAGCAAGTTCATCCATCGTGGGTTGTTCCGGATGCTCTTCCTGCAGCTCGCTACTTAGCTGCGCTTCGGCAAGGTAGGTATGTACGGGTTGTCCGTCGTCACCTTCCATCACCACATGGTACCAGGGTGCAGCGCGAAGCTCTGCGTTCACCGCCAGTTCGTCCGCTGACGGTTCATCAAGGGAATACTCCGGGTCGATATCCACGACCACACCCAAATACCCAAGCAAAGTGTGGCGGACCTGCTGGCCGATACCGAATTTGCTGGCAATCATAGTCACCTCCCGGGAAATACGACTTACACATTAAGTGCGGGCAATATTTCTCTTTTCAAGTTACATGACGCGACAGGCAAACCCTTTCAGATACAGTCCTTCCGGGTAGGTAGCAATCACGGGGTGATCGGCTGCCTGACGGAACTGCTCTATAAATTGTACATCACGACCAGCATCTATTGCGGCATCGGCGATGATTTTTTGGAATAAATCGGTGGTCATCAGCCCGGAGCAGGAGAAGGTGAGCAGCACCCCACCCGGATTCAGCAGCTGGATGGCCAGCATGTTGATATCCTTATACCCACGGCAGGCTCCCATCAGCTGGCTTTTGTTTTCCACAAACTTTGGCGGATCCATCACGATGACGTCGAACTTCTCGCCCCGATCGCGATATTTACGCAGCAGCTTGAAGACGTCGTCGCGTATAAATTCGGCTTTGCTCAAGTCCAGTTTGTTCAGTTCGACGTTCTGTTTTGCCACGTCCAGCGCTTCCTGCGAGGTATCCACGCTGACCACCTGGGCACAGCCGCCCATCAGCGCCGAAACGGCAAAACCGCCGGTGTAGGAGAAGCAGTTCAGCACGCGTTTGTCGGCAACGTACTGACGCGTAGCCAGGCGGCTGTCGCGCTGGTCAAGGTAGTAACCCGTTTTGTGCCCGCCCTGAATATCCACCAGCAGCTTCATACCGTGCTCTTCAATCGGCAGCAGGGCAGGCGGCAGCTCACCCGTGACCGGGCCCTGCGTCAGCTCCATGCCCTCTTTTTTGCGCACCGCCACGTCGCTGCGGTCGTAAATAGCGCACTGTGGGAACAGGGTTTGCAGGGCGCTAATCAGCGCGGCACGCTGGTATTCCGCCCCTGCGCTGAGGAGCTGCAGCACCAGGAAGTTGCCGAAGCGATCGATGGTCACGCCCGGCAGGCCGTCGGACTCACCGGCAATCAGGCGATAGCTGTCCAGCCCGTCGCGTTTTGCCAGCCAGTCACGCCACTGTTGCGCCTGCTGCAGGCGGCGGACGAAGAAGTCGATGTCGATAGTTTCGTTTTTATCGAAGGTCCAGACGCGCGCGCGGATCTGAGACGCTGGCGAGTAAGCGCCTCGCGCTAACCATTTCCCCTGATGGTCAACGATATCAATGGTTTCACCGAGGCTGGCTTTGCCTTCCATACGGGCAACCGCGCCGGAAAAGACCCAGGGATGACGGCGCAGTAATGACTTCTCACGCCCTTTGGCTAACACTAAACGTACACTCATAATTTGCTGTTCTGTCGATTCAAGAAAATGGCCGCCATTTTCCCGAGTTCGCTGGGGAAATGCAACGCGCCAGACGGATAAGGAGAAGGAAGATGTCAAAAGTCTGCACCATTGCCTGGGTCCACGGCCTTGTTCAGGGCGTCGGGTTCCGCTACAGCACCCAGCGCGAAGCGATGACGCTTGGGCTAACGGGATACGCGCGAAATATGGACGACGGCAGCGTTGAGGTGGTCGCCTGCGGCGACGCGGAGCAGGTTGAAAAACTGATGGCGTGGCTGAAAGCAGGCGGGCCGCGCAGCGCCCGGGTTGATAAGGTCTTAACGGAACCGCATCAACCCGGCAGGGAATATGTGAACTTCGGTATTCGGTATTAAATACACTTCACCGGTTTAGGCAGGCCGGCAATTTTGGTGGCCTGTTTTGCCGGGCCCTTCGGGAACAGGCGATACAGATAGCGGCTGTTGCCTTTTTCTTCGCCAAATTTGTTGGCCATCGCTTTAACCAGCATGCGGATCGCCGGAGAGGTGTTGAACTCGAGATAAAACTCGCGCACAAAACGGACCACCTCCCAGTGTTCGGGGGAGAGGGCGATACCTTCGTTTTCGGCGATTTTCTCCGCCAGCGGCTCGCTCCATAGCGTGGTGTCTTTCAGATAGCCTTCGCTATCGGTCTCAATTTCCTGGCCTGCAAAAATGAACATAGTGCTCTGTCGATAAAGTAAAAACCGCCCCTAGTCTAGCAAATAAGGGGCGGCGTGAGAAACCTCGACCTACAGAAGAAGCTGGAGCAGATTGTTGGCATTAAGCTTTTTCAGCGCGTTGCATTTATACGTCGACACCTGTTTTTCACTCATCTGCGTCATATGCGCGACATGCCGTACCGATTGTCCGTTCACCAGCCTGTGCAAAGCCATTCGCTACAAAAGCGGAGCAGAAAAATGAAAATGAGACTTCTGTTCGCCGCAGGCGGTGCGCTGGCCTGCAGTACGGAATTTAACTTTACGCGCAACGAGGGAAAAGCGAATGAGGTCCAGGTCAATACCGTGGCTCAGTTCTATTTTCATCGGGACGGGACCGGCTCTATCCCACCTATATTTGCCGCGGTGACCAGGGCATAAAAAAAGGAGAATGCCTCAGGCATTCTCCTTTTTGTTTCAGCAGGTCTGCTTAATCGCGGCTGGCGAAGCCCAGGATGCTCAACAGGCTGACGAAGATGTTGTACAGCGACACATACAGGCTCACGGTCGCGCGGATGTAGTTGGTCTCACCGCCGTGAATAATGTTGCTGGTTTCATACAGGATCGCGCCGGATGACAGCAGGATAAACACCGCGCTAATCGCCAGGTGCAGAGCAGGTAGCTGCAGGAAGATGTTTGCCACCATACCAATCAGCACCACTACGATACCCGCCATCAGCATACCGCCGAGGAAGGACATATCCTTGCGCGTGGTAAGCACGTAGGCCGAGCAGCAGAAGAACACCAGCGCGGTACCGCCCAGCGCCATGCCAATCACGTCACCCATACCGGCAGACAGGTACGCGTTCAGGATCGGCCCCAGGATATACCCCAGGAAGCCGGTGAAGGCGAACGCGGAAAGAATACCGACCGGTTTATCAGCAGTTTTGTAGGTCAGGAACATCAGACCGTACATCCCCACCAGCGTCAGGATCAGGCCCGGAGACGGCAGCATCAGCACGGTGCTGGCGGTAGCGGTGATCGCCGAAAACGCCAGCGTCAGGCTGAGCATGAAATAGGTATTGCGCAGCACCTTGTGGGTGCTGAGTAGCGATGTGCGGTCGCGTGAGGAAGTAATTATACGATCCATGAGTCACTCTCTTATGACAGATGTAATTAACGGAAAGAATAGGAAACGGCGCGCCAGTCTCAAAGTGGTTTTACCCATCTTTACTCAGCACGTTAGCGCTGAAGGTGGTCGTTTCTTCTGCAAAAGCATGTGTAACCAGTATGAACGGCGGTTTAAAAGTATTTACCAGATCAACCTCTTATAGGTTACTGAAAAATATTGCGTTATTGCCTTTCGGGCGCTAAGAGTTATCTCCGGATCGTCATAAAACAGACAATAAGGCGAAGGAAATGAAACCACAAACACGCACGCGCTTTACGCTCTCTTTACTCACCGCCGGGATCCTGTGCGCCAGCACGGCGACCTGGGCGGCTAACGTGCCGGCAGGAACAGCGCTGGCCGAAAAACAGGAACTGGTCAGAAACAATGGCAGCGAACCGGCTTCGCTCGACCCGCACAAAGTCGAAAGCGATGTCGAATTCAATATTATCAGCGATTTATTCGAAGGGCTGGTGAGCGTCTCCCCGTCAGGGGAAATCCAACCCCGGCTGGCTGAAAAATGGGAGAACAAGGACAACACCGTCTGGACGTTCCACTTACGTCCGGGCATCACCTGGAGCGACGGGACGGCCATTACCGCAGAGGATGTGGTCTGGAGCTGGCAGCGCCTGGTTGATCCAAAAACCGTTTCACCGTACGCCAGCTATCCCGGCAACATGCATATCGTCAACGCGGCCGATATCGCTCAGGGGAAAAAATCCCCCGACACGCTGGGCGTAAAAGCAATTAACGACACCACGCTGGAAGTGACGCTCACCCAGCCCAACGCGGCGTTCCTGGCGATGCTGGCGCACCCGTCGCTGGTGCCGGTGGATAAAGTGCTGATTGGCCGCTTCGGTGAAAAGTGGACCAAACCGGAGCATTTCGTCAGCAGCGGAGCGTATAAGCTGTCCCAGTGGGTGGTCAACGAACGCATTGTGGCGGAGCGTAACCCGCGCTACTGGGATAATGCGCATACCGTTATTAACAAAGTCACCTATCTGCCGATCACCTCCGAGGCCTCGGATGTGAACCGCTATAAAGCGGGCGAAATTGATATTGTGTATACGGTACCCATTAACCAGTTTGCTCAGCTGAAGAAAACGCTGGGCAGCCAGCTGGACGTCTCCCCGCAGCTGGCGACCTATTATTACGAATTCAACACCACCCGTCCGCCGTTCAACGATGCCCGCGTGCGCAAGGCGCTGAACATGGCGCTGGATAAAGACATCATCGCTGAGAAGGTGATGGGGCAGGGGCAGCGCCCGGCGTGGCTGATTAGCCAGCCGGACATCGGCGGGGTCAAGCTGCAGAATCCGGATTACGCCAGCTGGCCGCTGGACAAGCGTATTGCTGAGGCGAAAAAACTGCTCAACGAGGCCGGGTATAACGAAAGCCATCCTCTGAGCTTCAACCTGCTCTATAACACCTCTGAATCGCACCAGCGCATCGCAATTGCGGCCAGCTCTATGTGGAAGAAAAACCTCGGCGTAGACGCGAAGCTGCAAAATCAGGAGTGGAAAACCATGCTGGATACCATGCACACCCACAACTTTGACGCGGTGCGCTACGCCTGGATTGCCGACTACGACGACGCGGCGACCTTCCTGAACAACTTCCGTACCGGCGACAGTGAAAACACCAGCCAGTACAGCAACCCGGACTACGATCAAGCCTTGATCAACGCCGCAAAGGCCAAAACGCCGGCAGAGCGGGGTAAGTTCTACCAGCAGGCAGAGGATCTGCTTGGGCGTGATGTGCCTGCCATTCCGGTTTATCACTACGTCCGTACGCACCTGGTGAAACCGTGGGTGGGTGGCTTTACGCCGGATAAGCTGGGGTACTATTTCACAAAAGATATGTACATCAAAAAGCACTAAGCGAGAGGGCTGAATTTTATGCTGAGAAAATCGCCGATGTGTTGTCAGTTCAACCGATTAAGCACATTTTGGCTAATTTTAAAGCGAACGATTGCAGCCACTCTTTACAGCATGCGGTGAGGTGTTTATAGTTCGCCTCACTCAGGAAGTGTGGCCGAGCGGTTGAAGGCACCGGTCTTGAAAACCGGCGACCCGAAAGGGTTCCAGAGTTCGAATCTCTGCGCTTCCGCCAGATATAAACCCCAGCTTACTCGTTAAGCTGGGGTTTTTCTTTTTGCGCGTATCTGTAAACCTGACGTCTATGAGCGGATAAAGGCCAGAATATCCGCGTTAATGGTATCCGCGTGGGTGGTATGCATCCCGTGCGGGAAGCCCGGATAGATTTTCAGCACGCTATTCGCCAGCAGTTGGTCCTGCAGAAGGGCGGCATTCTTATAAGGCACGACCTGATCGTCATCCCCCTGCATCACCAGAACGGGAACCGTAATGGTTTTCAAATCCTCTGTCTGATCGGTTTCTGAAAACGCCTTAATTCCCTCATAGTGGGCTCTGGCGCTGCCGATCATGCCCTGACGCCACCAGTTCTGAATGGTGCCCTGTGAAACCTCGGCCCCCGCCCGGTTAAACCCATAAAAAGGACCGCTGGCGACGTCGAGGTAAAACTGGGCGCGATTCGCGGCCAGCGCTTTACGGAAGCCGTCGAAAACCTCTACAGGTGTCCCGCCAGGGTTGCTTTCTGTTTTCACCATCAACGGTGGAACGGCGCTCACGAGCACCGCTTTGGCAACGCGCCCCTGCGGCTGGCCGTACTTCGCAACATAGCGGGCCACCTGGCCACCGCCGGTAGAGTGGCCGACGTGCACCGCATTGTGCAGATCCAGGCTTTCAACCACGGCCGACGCGTCAGCCGCATAATGATCCATATCGTGCCCTTCGCTGACCTGGTCCGAACGCCCGTGACCACGACGATCGATAGCGATAACGCGATAGCCTTCCGCAAGGAAGAAGAGCATCTGGTTATCCCAGTCATCGGCACTCAATGGCCAGCCGTGATGGAAAACAATGGGCTGAGCCTCTTTCGGACCCCAGTCTTTGTAGTAAATATTGACGCCGTCTTTCGTTGTTACGAATGCCATACCGCAGACTCCTCTGTTAAAGACGCAACGATCGCTGGCTGAGCGCAGAGCGAACCATTATTGTCTTCATGATGTTGGCTTGTTTTGTTTCCCGTACCGACAGTACCCCTAAAGTGTAGGAGAAATAGTAAAACCGGTGGGTTTCATTCGTGTGAATGGTATCCAGAAGGGGAAAGCGAATGATGGGCTCTGGAGTGAGTCCCAGAGCCATCAGAGGAGGGGGCGTTAACGGTTCTCTTCAATATAACGGGCGAGATCGGCCGGGGTTTTCAGCACCGTCGCCACGTCGGTAGGCGGGATCATACAGCCGTAAACGTCCTGCACCTCCAGCACCATGTCGACTGCCAGAATGGAGTCGAGAATGTCGGATTCAATCAGCTCATCGTGAAAGCCAACCTTGCGGGATAACACTTTTTCAAACAGGGCGAGAATATCGTGTTCCATCATTTTTCCTGGGATAATTAATGTGTGCGGGCGTAAGCGTCCAGCAGCTTGCGGTCAATTTTGCCGTTAGGATTTAGCGGCAAAGCGTCTTTTACGATAATTTGTGAAGGCACCATGTAGTGGGGCACCACGTTTGCCAGCGAGGTTTTGATCGCCTCCGGTGCCAGCTCCGTCACGCAGAACGCGGCGATGCGCAGCACGCTGCCGCAGGGTTTCATCAGCGGCATCACCACCGCTTCGCTGATGCCGGACATGGCCAGCAGGCGGTTTTCAATCTCGCCGATCTCGATGCGGTAGCCATTCAGCTTGACCTGGCTGTCGTTGCGGCCCTGGCAGTAGATGAGCCCGTCTTCATAACCCAGATCGCCGGTCCGGTAGCCGCGGAACGTATCATTTTCCCGACGCAGCAGTTTTGCCGCGTTCTCCTGCGGCAGGCCTAAATAGCCGCGCATGACGTTTTTGCCCCAGATAATCAGCTCGCCCTCGGCGGAAATCTCCATTCTGCTGTCCGGCATCATCACGCCCACCGGCAGCACCGCGCTGTCGCTGTTAAGGATCTCATCCGTGATCTCAACCACGGTTGTCGCAATGGTCGCTTCCGTTGGGCCATAGGAGTTGATGATTTTGGCCTGCGGGAAACGGCGGCGGAGCTGTTTCACCAGCGCTTTATTGAGCACTTCACCAATGAAGATAAAGACGCTGAGTGCAGGCAAATACTCGCTGTTAAAGTGCGGAGAAAGCAGTTGCTGGTAGGCAAAAGAGGGGGTGGAAACCCAGGCGGAGACCGCGTTGCTTTGCAGTCGCTCGAGCCAGTTCTCTTTCTGGATATCCTCTTTGGCATTCAGCACGATGTGGCCTCCCATCGCCAGGTTCGCCAGCAGAGGGATCAGGGAGAGGTCAAAGCTGAACACCGCGTGGTTCATCAGCACCGGTTTTTCCGGCAGCGAAAAGTCCTGGCTGACCCACTTCATGAAGTGCCATACGCTTTCACGTCCAATCTGCACGCCTTTCGGTTTTCCGGTGCTGCCTGAGGTAAACATGATATAGGCCAGATCCTGCTCCTCCAGCACCTTGCCCGCCTCGCCGGTGGCGATGAACTGCCGCGTCGCCACGTCGTAGTAGTAAGGGGCGCCGGTTAGGTTGCAGATCTCGCGAAGCCGCTCCTGCGGGTAGATGCAGTCCACCGGGATGTACGGAATGTTGTGCAGCAGGCAGCTATAGATTGCCACGGCGAACTCGGCCTGCTGATGGCCGTACAGCACGATCGGCGTACCGTCTGCGGGCTGGCAGCGTCGATAACGCTCTGCCCAGTTCGTCACGGCAGAAGAAAGCTGGAGCCAGCTTAAGGTTTCGTCGCTTCCGCTGATGGCCAGCTGCTGCGGGGAGGCGGGATCGCGCAGTGCCGCACGCAAGAAATCCTGCAGTTCCTGAAGATCGGAGTGATTTTTCATAGAGGTGACATTCCACTGAAGATGTAAAGGGATCCTGCGGCGCTTCCCAGCGTCAGAATTCGTCCCAAAAACGCAACGGCCGGATACTGCAATCCGCGGTGTAACGTTGGGCTGCGTTTGGCTGACCACAGCAGCATGTTGTGCGCGACGGAAATCGCGCCAAACAGCGCGCCGCTGATGACGTAATGGCGTTCCAGGCCATTCCACGCCCCCATGCAGAACAGGGTGCAAAAAATACCGATATTTTGCGCCAGCGTTTTGTTCTGGCGGAAAAAGTTAAACTTCATCAGGTTCATATAGACGGGCATAAAGACCACGTCGCGCAGCCATTCGGACAGGCTGATGTGGAAGCGGCGCCAGAAATCCTGCGGGTTCTTTGCAAGGAGCGGCATGTTGAAGTTTGCCGGAATATTCAGCCCAAACAGCCGACCCGCGCCGATGGCCATATTGCTGTAGCCCGCAAAATCGAAGTACAGATAGGCGCTGTAGGCAATCGACATCACCACGCCCACGGTCAGGGTAAACGGCTTATGGCTCCAGGGCTGCACGACGAGCGAATCGATCAGCATGGCAAACAGGAACTTCTGAATGATGCCGGTAATAATTTGCTCCAGCGCCGTTAAAAACTGTTCGCGGTTCAGGACAAATGCCGGCTTATTCACATCGCTCATCCATGTTCGCCAGCGATACATCGGGCCGGCCAGAATAATAAAGGGCATAAAGAGATAGCAGAAATAGTGCAGGAAATTCTGGCCCTCTTTTTTACTGCGATACAGCAGTACATCCACAGCGCGGAAGGTCATAAAAGAGAGACCGATTGTGCCGAGGTGATAATTAAAATGTAATTTCACCAGAACCAGGGGCAGCAGCGTTAAAACGACCGCCTGCCAGGTTTTTAATCTGCCTTTTTCTTTTAACGTGGCGACAAGATAAAACCAGCAAAAGACGGCCACGGGAACACTGTAATTGCCCTGAAAAATATAACCCCAGCCTAATGCTGTCACCACGGATAAGGAAACTAGCCAGGTCAGACGGTGGCGTAAAACACGATTAACCATCGCAAACACCAGCGCGGATGAAAATAAACAGACAAAAAACATTCCTGAGCTGTACATCATTTCGCCTCAGAATTTTTGATATTCAAAATGCAGCTGCATACTCATGCTGTCATCGACAGCGGTCCATGCAACGACGGTGATCGCCAGCAGTAAATAAAGGCAAAAAAGACGGATCGCGATTTTCATTATTTAAAACTCTGTGCAATAAAGCGAAGCATTGGCACCCAGGCCAGTTCGGTAGGGTGCAGACGATCCCAGTTCCAGCCGTTCTGATACGGCATGGCGTACATATCCAAATACGGGATCTGGTTCTCTTTCAGAATGGTTTGAATCTGCTTATCGAACGGGCGGAAGGTGTCGGTATTGTAAAGCGCCCAGGGGTTAACCGGGTCGACGATAGCTATCACCTGCACGTGATGCGCTTTCAAAAGCTGAACGGTTTTCCTGAACGCGGCGAACTGCGCCGGCACCACCGGCGTGTCATCCCACTGCTGCGGCTTACCGTCCTCGTCGTAAATCGTTTTGTCCATCCACAGCGTGGCCGCGCTCTGATGGCGCTTTTTATTCAACTCGCGGGCATTCGCCAGCGCTTTATCCCAGTCAGGGGAAAGACGGGCGGTTGGCTGCTGAGGCCAGGGCTGCGCCGTCTGTGGCCTGATGTTGAGCAGCGACAGCCAGTCGTTTTTAATCAGGGTGCAGAAGTTTGCAAACTGAAAACTCAGCTCGTCCCACATCAGCGCCGGATGCCAGCCATACACACGCATTTGCCCGAAGGTTAAATGGCTTATCTCTTTCGCATCAATATGCTTCAGGTAATTAACCAGGAACGGGCGCGCCTGCGGATCCTTCATCAGGGGATTAAAAATCGAGCCCGGAAAATTATCCGCATAGATAGCGGGCGGCAGGCCTTTTGAATAAAAGCCGTCAGGCGCCAGAAGCAGCACCACTTTGCTGTTTGCGTTAAGGCTATCTTTAAAACGCGAGATAAGTAAAAATTGCGTTTCGTCATCGACAAACGCATCGCCATAGGCCACGACGGGCTGGTGCAATTGCTTATTAAAATAATTAAATACGGCGTAATGTTCCTCTTCTGAGGTGGCGACCTCAGACGCACCAAGGAAGAAAATAGCATTCCCTTCTAAAGCATGGGAAATTGTGGCTATTTTTTCCGCCTGTTCTTTTGTCGTCCCTGCCATGGACTTGATCAACGGCTGGAATTTAAGCGGCGGATCAAAGCTTGTCACCAGCGGGTGAAAACTCAGGACTAAAATGGCCAAAACGGCCATCAGGATATGTAAGCAAAACGTATTTTTGATTTTCATCATCAACCAGTAAGGCGCTATGACAGTAATGCGTTAAAACCCGCATCACCCGGATTTATTACCATTACAAAACACATGGCCGTCTATTTTTTTTGCATTCTATACCACGGTGATTTAAAAGGATGAGCGTTGCTGTGTAACGGTATGTACAAGGGGGGAAGGGGGGAGGGCAGGAAAGCGTCCGGGTGACTTTTTGCGCAGTCAAACGCCTGCAGGCAAAAATAGAAAAATTCCTGCTTTACAAGGCGCTAATAGATGTTTATAGTGCGCCTCACTTTGGAAGCGTGGCCGAGCGGTTGAAGGCACCGGTCTTGAAAACCGGCGACCCGAAAGGGTTCTAGAGTTCGAATCTCTACGCTTCCGCCAAATTCGAAACCCAGGTCGTTATGCGACCTGGGTTTTTTGTTTTGTGCTGATTTGTCATTATGCCTTGACCGTCTGGCTTACACTGACTCACCTGAGAAAGTAAAAGACAGCTCACTCCATTTTCATCTTGTCGCCAGCGCCTGCAAATACAGCGATGAAAGCTTACTGGTAGACAAATGTTACGCCGATAATCGACTGTACGTTACCCGCAGTCACCTGCCCACTGGTGCGTGCGTAGGTAGCCGTCAGCCCCAGGTTTACCGGCGAAGAGCCCACGGTTCCCAGCGATATGTTTTGGTTTGCCGGGACAGGAACGCCGTTTTGCAGCATTTGTATCCCGATACCCTGTGCCGGTGAACCCGATGCGGTATTGGTAAAAATGGTGTTTACGCTGTCGGATGTTGTACCGGAAAGATAATAGCTGAGCGTCTGGCTTTGTCCGCAGCGAACGGTAACCGGTACTGTCGTCTTACCCGGATACTCGGGCAGGGTCACCGTCACGTTACGGGCCGAGACGTCGCATCCTGCGGCTGTTACCACCATGTCGTTGTTGGCATAAAGATACCAGGCGTAAGTGGACGCTTTGCTGCTGAAGGAGCTGGTTTGCTTCATAAACACTGCAGCCATCAGTTGTCCGGCGGGGATGGTTCTACCTGCAGAGTTTGTATCTGGTCCAATATTAAACCACATGCGCCATGGTGAGTACTGCGAGGTCCAGTAACTGGCCGGGTAGCTTTCGATGTATATGGGTAAACCATAACCCCCTTTACCCGGTCCCTCCGAATTCATGTAAGCGTTAAAGTTCCATTGCAGGCTGTTATAGTCAATGGCCTGCATCAGAGTGACAGTGTCAGTCACGCCGATACTATCATTACGGCAAAATATGTACTGAGACAGATCAATCTCAGCCAAAGGATACAGGGGCTTAATTTGAACCGTCGTTGGAAGGGTAATGTATACGTTAGCCGAGCCACCACCGATGGGAATCGTCGCGCCAGCGTTGGTTTTACATGAAAACGCCCAGGCGTTAATCGACCAGCCCGTCAGCAGGAGGGTGGCAAACAGAGTAATAACTTTTTTCATCAATACATTCTCCTGATTCAGGCGTAGGTATAGGTGATGCTAATGACCGCATCGATGGTTCCTGGGGTGACGCCGCCGTTGACTGACAAGGCCCGAACCTGCAGAGGAAAGCGCGCCGACTGCGAGCTGGCATCGACCTGAACCGACTTTTGTGCCCCGTTATTGAGCGTGGTGCCGCTGTCGTCCTGAAGTTCAAGCTGGATGTTGCCCGCAGTCCCCTGATTTTTGTAATAGCCGGTGCTGTCAGCGGTCCCGCTAAAGGTCGCGACGACGCGCGAGGTCCCGACCGGGCAGTTGCTTAACTCAAGTGCTGTGCTGCGCCAGGGAGAAAAGGAGCCCGCCGACACCAGGTGGTAGGTATAAAGATCGCCGAGGTCAACACTGGCGTTAGTGACAGAGACCGTACATGGCCTGGCCACCACCTTGCCGTTCACCGTGAGGGTGATATCGGCGGCCTTCAGCGTGCTGATACCTGACGCTAATGCGCCAGCCAGAAGCCATCCTGCGTAGTTTGATCTCATTTCAGCCTCCGGTTACTGAAATTCAAGGGTAAAGGTCGCGGTGGCATAGACGTGACCGGGGATCACCGGTACGCGGGTTGCCATTAGCCGGGCGTAAAAACCGAGGGTGTTGGTCTGCCCCGGCGTTAAGGGAGTCCAGACGATCGATGAAGAGGGCGCGTTGACAGGCAGCATTGTCTGCTGGCCGTTGAGGATCTGCACCGCCATGCCCGCCGCTGCGGAGGCACCACCGTCGATTTTTAACAGGTCGTTATTGTCGCTATCCTGGCTGCCGTTAAAGCCGACTTTGACCGCCGTCACCGAGCTGCCGCAGGGCGACAGCACGATGCGGAACGGTACCAGCGGCGTGGTCGCACCGATGGCATTGAACTGCTTTGCGGCGTTATCCATCAGATTGACGGCAAACTCTTTCGATTCGGCGGCGACCGCGCAGGCGTTATCGCGCACGTTACCCCTGATGGTGAGGGTGCTGTCCGCTGCAAGCGCGTTGGTGCAAACCAGCGTCAGGGCGATGCCGAACAGGGCAAATGGTTTTTTCATCATCATGCGTTCCTTAACGGCACTCTGCCGATAGCTGGCTCAGTGCCTGCCGCTGACTCTCTTCCGGCAGGCGATAGCTGGCGACGCAGCTGGCGTCCGCGCCTTCACCCCATTTCACCTGCACGCTGCCGGCGAGCGGCATCCCGCTCAGGTAGGCCTGGCCGTTATCGGCTACGATACTGCTGCTTTGATTGCTGTCCGAGGTGACCATTGCGCCAAAGGGAACCGGTTTGCCGTGATGGGTCAACGTCATCAGTAATTTGACCCCGACGTGGGCTTTGAAGTCCGCCCGTACGATCGCGCCGTGGGTAGGGACGACGCTCACCACCGCGTCATCAAGATCGACGTTGTCGGCAAGCGTATTGGTATCCAGCGCCACCCGATTCTCGCGGTACTCGGTGGCGTAAGGCAGCACCGCATAGCCGCGCCAGTCGGTACGTACCCCGGTCTGGTTTTCCACTTTTACATTACCTGCACCCGGCGCTTTCACCAGGACTACCGTGTCATTTAGCGGCTGGCTCAGGGTCACGCCATTGGCGTGGGCCAATATGCCCCCGCTGACGCCGTAGTAGAGCTGTTCAGAGCCGTCACTGTGGCTGTAGCCAATATTGGCGTTGCTGTAGCCGCCGCGGTAGTTCAGCGCCGCATAGCCGGTGCTGCTGCTATCGCCCTCGCCGCCGCTGGCGTAGCCACGCTGCACGCTATAGCTCAGGTTATTGTCTTCCAGCAGCGTGCCGTAAAGTCCCATGAGATTGGTTATCCGGCCATGAAGATCGTGCGACATGCTGTAGCTGGCGCTGGCGTGCCGCCAAACCGATTGGCTGTCAGAACGCAGCCAGTGACTGAATGGAATGTTGATGTTGACTGCCAGCATCTGGTCGCGCCCTTGCTGCCAGGCGTTTTTGGTCACGCTGTAGCTTAGCGTCCAGTTGATATCGTTCACTGCTGCGTTTAGTCCGGCCTGTAACTGCAGATCCGCTTTACCGGTTGACCAGTAGGTCTGTTGGCTGCCGCTCAGATAAAGCGTGCCGTTACGTCCCCACTGTTGAGTTACGCTCAGCTGTACTTTGCCGCGCTTGTTCCAGGCGAGATTGTAATAATCGGTGAATTTCGGCGTGACATGGATCGGGCCGTCCTGGGTCTGAACGTTGTAACCCCTCATTCGCCGGTAGGTCGTATCAGCCAGTCTGTAGAAACCTTCCGTGGAGTAACGGTAGCCCACCAGCTGAATATTCGTGCCGACATCGCTCAGCGATTTGTTATAGAGAAAGCGAATCGACTGCCCCTGATGATCGCTGCCGTCGGGCAGGGTGGCGTAGCCCTGCGTGATATCCAGCGACACGGCACCGAAATCACCCATATTTTTCCCCACACCGGCGTTAAAGGCGCGATAGCGATCGGCAAGCTGAGTACCGCCATATAGCGTCCAGCCCGCAGGCAGACCGTGTAAGACAGTGCCCTGAAAGAACCTCGGCTCATCCTGCTGATTGTTGCCGCTGCGATACTCGCCAGCGGTCAGCGCGTAACGGGTATGGCCCTCGCGCTGCAGAATCGGCACCGTTGACCACGGCACGCTAAAGACCTGGCTGGTACCGTCGTTCTCTCTAACCGTCACCTGCAGGTCGCCGCCGCTGCCCGCAGCATAGAGATCGTTAATGGTGAATGGACCCGGCGGTACCGTGCTCTGATAAATCTCATAGCCATTTTGTTTAATGGATACCTGTGCGGTGCCACGCGCGATACCATGTATTGCTGGTGCAAACCCCCTCTGACTATCCGGCAGCATATTGTCATCGCTCGTCAACTGGGCACCGCGGAAGTTGATTCCGTCGAAAATATCGCTGTTTGTGTAGCTATCGCCAAGGGTCAGGTTCGAGCGCAGCGGCGGGATAGCACGCTCAAGCCAGGTATTGACGTGCTGCCATTTATTCTCATGGCCAGCACTGCTGCCGCTGCTGTAGCTCCATGTGGAGTTATCACGCAGTCGCCAGGCACCGAAATTAAGCCCGCTTTGCAGGTTTAACCAGGCGTAATTGCTGTTGCCGCCGTTATCGTTACGGACATTGTTTCCAGTGACGTTATAGTTCAGTAGCCCGGCATTAATGCCATCATCCCATAATTCAGGGGGAATATATCCACGCGCGCGGTTGCTCATGAAGGCCTGCGGCACGGTGAGGTACAGGCGCTGCTGGCCGACATCGAAGCGTGTCGTAGCATCAGTGATAAGTTCGGTCAGCGGCACGCAGGCGTCGGCGGCGAGGGCGTTCATTCCGGTAACCGCCGCAGTGTTAATCCCCATATTTGCCAGCTGGCCGGGGTTCAGACACGGGCTTAATCCGCGGTTTTTTTCGCTGCGGTTAAAAGTGACATCGCGGGTGGTCATAAAGTTGTCATTAAGGTAAATATCGACGTGATACGTGCCGGGTGGCACCTCTTGTCCGTTTTCGAAAGCGGAGAGGTCTGCCACCGCCGCAGGGTCGTCAGCCAGGAAACGCGGGTTAAAATAGCGTTCAGCCTGCACGTGACCCGCCTGCAGGAAAATACAGAGCGCCACGGGGGCCAAAATAGCGCGCGAGCAGAGCACGGCGCTGGGGGAACCAAAATGGTCCTGTCCATATTTAAGATGTGACATAGTCCCTCCGGTCTGAATTCACCCGGCTGTCTTTTCTGAATTTATGCATGTAATGGCCCGTCCGGCGGGCCCGAGATGAATTAACGCAACACGCCTTTCATTGTTGGTGTCAGCGCGCCGTAATCATTAATCGTGCGATAAGTAATGTTGCTACCGGCGTCCGTCGGTAGCTTGACGGAGGTTTTTCCCATTGGCGGCACCAGCGCGTTTTCCAGCACCCTCGTGCCGGCGTTCAGTTCGGTGACGGTCAGGTAATAAGGCGTAGGGTTAGTCAACGTTAATGAAGAACCATGGCGGATGAATCTCAGCTTTTCCGCCGCCTGATCCGGCGGCAACGCCAGCTTTGCCGGGCGATAGTAGAGTTTGATACGGCTGATAATTGCCAGCTGAAGGGTGTTATCGCTCAGTCTGGATTTGTCCATCGAAGGAATGGCTTTGACGTTAACCCAGAACAGGCTTTCACGATCCTGAGGCAGCTGTTTATTCGTGGCGTCAATGATGCGCAAAGTATTCTCTTTTTTTCCCTCCATGGCGAACAGCGGTGGCGTAATCACGAAACGGCCATCTTTAACGCCGTCAGCGTTTTCCACCCATGACTGAATCAGATAGGTACTGCTGTCGTCATTATTGGTTACACCTAACTGCACCTGTTTTTGTCCGGCCGGATAGATAACCCGCGTAGCGCTGAGCGCCACGCCTGCATGAGCCCATGAGGAGTAACCTCCTGCGGCTATCATCAATAATCCCGCCAGTAGTCCGCGCGTCATCCCCAGTCTCTTTTTCACATTTACCCCTTTTGTGCTTACCGTTGTTTCCTGTTTCAGGTATATCTTCTGGTTAATTACTGATAGGTCAGAGAGAACCAGGCTTGCGCGTTTACTGCTCCTCCGGTGACCCGATTGCCGGTCGCCCGATATTTGGCTACAAAATGTAGCGTGGTGGGACCGGTATACAGCCGCCGCCAGGTGCCCGGCGGGCTATTCAGCGGAATCAATTGATCTTCATTATCAAATAACGCGATGCCTACGCCGGTGGCGATACCCGGTCCTTCGCCAACCGAAAGCACATCCGGATTTTTGCCATCGGCCACGCCGCGAAACGACACGCCGACATGCTGGCTGACTGCGGTGCTGCAATCCTGAAGGTGAATATCGAATGGCACGGGGTTGGCATCTTCCCCGGCAGAATGAAAGCGATTGCTGCTGATCTGCCCCATATTGACGGTCATCTGCTGATCGCTGGCTTCAATACGGCAGGACTCAGCGATGATGACGCCCTGAAAACGCATGTTCCCCCCGGCTACCGTGACGTTCCAGTGGTTGCCTGCCAGCGCCAGCGGTGGAAGCAGAAACATCAGCAAACCTGTCTTCACTCCTTGCATCGTTATCACCCCCAATCCCGTCGTGGATAACGGGCCATCCTGGCCCGGAATGCTACCCTGCTCGATTAACGTGTTACTGATACTGCACTTTGAAGGTGGCATCTGCGTTAGCAGTACCGGCTGTGGCCACACCCGTGGCGTAGTAACGTGCCTGGAAAGGAATGACGTTTTTGCCGTCGTTGAGTGTGGTGGCCGCGCTGAAGGAGGTGCCGTCCAGAGCCAGCGGCTTGCCGGTTTTGTCGAGGATCTGTACACCGACGTTGGTGGCACCACCTGCAGAAGAGCTCTGCAGGGCGAGTACGCTTGGATTAGCGCTATCAGTGGTAGTACCAGAGAATGCAACGGAAGCCTGGCTGGAGACGCTGGTATCACAGTCACCTAATTCAATATTGAAGCCTACAAGGGAACTTGTGGCACCTGCTTTATTAAGCTTTGCTGAGCGTATTTGTCCAAGATTAACGGTCTGCTCGGCAGAATTAGAATTAACTGAACAGGCAGCGTTGACAATATCTCCTTTAAAATGCACCGTACCACCATTAACTGTGGTTGTGGTTCCGGTGGTGGCCGCAAAGGCTGTAGCTGAGGTCATCGACAATACAGACATCGCTGCCATGAAGATAGTTTTGGCATTCATTACATTTTCCTTTTAATTAAGTGTTAATTAAAGTCAGTTGCTCTTGATATTTCTTGGGCGTAAAATCATTTAGTGTCCATCAGTAAATAAATCCCCCTGTATTACTGGTTTTTGGCGGTTAGTCAGTTGATGGACGTTGAGAATGTTAATGAAAGATCCTGCTGAGAAAAAATGAAATAATGGGGGGGCGTTAAATTTAAGATTTTCACATTTTTAGATGCTGGTAAGATAATAATTTAGCATCTAGGGTGATTATGAAGTGAAGTGTGCTTTTGCATGTAAGGCCCACTTTTTATGTGCTTAAGAACTGTATTCTCACATACAACGTCCAGCTATTGGTGAGCTTATGCGTTAACCGGGTTTTAGTCATTCAACGGACGTAGTGTAATTTGCTTCGCTCTGGCTTGTCACCACAATATCTAAATGATGTTAATGTCATTGTCACCTATATCAAGGGGGCAGGAAGGCCATGATCAATACAGAAAGAAATGTGTATAAAAGACCACTTATAGAACTATCGCTTAAGAATCGAAATTAAAAGCTGCTATACTCCAGTAAGCAAAGGAGCAAAGGAGCAAAGGAGCAAAGCAGCAGTTTTTGGCGTCCGTACCCGATAGCATCCCAGTATTTTTAATGATTGTATTGCTGCAGTTGTCCGGAAAGCGCCCCATTATTTACATGTAAAAATCTTCACTTGAATTATGTTCAGCCTGGAATGATTTATTGTGGGTGGATTTTAAATGTACATGGACTTCCTGGGGGGCGGAGATACCAGACTTACATTGCTTTGCGTGGACGGGTTGATGGATGCTAATGGAATTTATGACGCATGCGCCATAGGGAAAATTGGTTCCTGAACTTCTTTACCTTCATACATTTGGCTGTGATATATTGTGAAAAAAATCTCTAATGTATTGATTTTTTGGGGCCTATTCCCACGAGGTATTTTTAGTTTGCTGCATACCAGATTGACTCTGAAGCTAATTGCTTTTTCTGAAATGTCGAAAAGAGTTGAAATGATTTTGCGGTCAAGCCCTCGAAATAAACACAGTAAAATTGCCCAATCTTGTGGTGCAATTTTCTCCAGTTTCACAATGGGAGAATTATGTTCTTTTTGTTGTGTTTGATTAATTATCTCTATGAATTTTTGAGGTTGTAATTTTCCAGAAATGACGATAATCCCAGAAACAGTAACTGTTAAAAATCTTTTGCTAATACTGTTGATATATAAAAAGACAGTTCTGATTTTAAATTTCAATAACAATTTTATAGTTCCCAGTAAAAGAGAGTGGTTTTTAATACTGACGATAATTATTGTATTGTTACCTATACATGATTGTTTGTTTTTGTCTTTTTTTAAGAGTTCCTCGGGATGAATTATTTTAGAGGCATTTTTATGTTTGAATGCTGCTCCAAAATAATAGTTGTCTGTTATAGTTAGCATTACTGAATCCCTTTGATGTTTGAATTGATAAAGACTCGCTTGTTCATGCTTGTTTCCAGGGGGTTTTATGTTTTAACGAAAGATTTTTATCATGAACTGCTAACGGTAACACTAACATGATGAATGAAAAAGTGAACTCTCATCTGATTTTAAATATTAATTATTTATTAATTATTTATTGAGGGGGTGTAATTATTACTGAATTGAAAATTAATAATTGCCTGATTCTTTATTGCCATTTTGAGGCGATGAATCTTTCAGGAGCGGATGTTTCATAAACAGAAATATTATTTCTGTTTAAGGTTATGGAATTGCTTGATTAGGAATTTTCCTAAGGTTATGCTTGTTGTTACAGAACGGTATAACATGATGATAAAATGTTGTTAGTGGAACTTAGATAAATGGCTTTACATGATGCTAGAACAGAACGAAGCGCAGTATGTTTTACTATTGAAGGAACTCTACGCTTCTGCCCAGAAAATAACACCCTGTATAACATCAATACTCAAGAGGAGGTAAATATTCTCAGCACTGCTTCAGGTTGTTTCCGTCTTTTAATTGAGGAACAGGGAAACATTCTTACAAAGGAACAGCTCATCGAAGAGGTGTGGGGAAAAAGAGGAATAGTGATCAGTCATAACACATTTTATCAGACGATGCTTAACTTACGGCGTGGTCTGGAGAATGCAGGTATGCAAAATGATATTATATCTACCCATTACGGGAAAGGTGTTAGCATATCAAAAAAGATCAAGATACTCACCTCCAACTATGAAAGCGCTGAAGTTTTACAGGAAGTTATAGAAGATGAGAAGAATACTTTAACTGCAGTGGCAATCACAAATGTCATAAACAAACCAGAAGGAAGTCCCTCTTCGCTTCCTGAATTCTTAAACAGACTTAAAACGAAAGGTTTTTTATTAGGTCTTGCAGTTTTTTTTTCAACCCTTATTGTGTATGCTGCGATTAATCAGTTTTTGATGAATGATGGTTTTTTCTCTTCCTATAGAAAAGCTCATGTACAAATAAATAACTGTAAAATATATATACATCCTAACTATGCAGGTGACTCCTCTTTGGAAGATATTCTTGAAAAAAGAAGGGTTAACTGTGAAAATAATGAGCGGGTTTTTATAAGTTTAGTCGAACCGGTTAGTCGTTTATCAGTAATTTATTGTAATAATCATCTTTCAGAGGAGGAAGAATGCGTATCAGATTTTTATCTGGACTGAATAAAAGTTATCTTATGATTATTTGCGTGTCTTCTATTATAATGACGTGCATATTAATTGTGCTGATGTGTATGTGGGGTGAACATGAAGCTAAAAGATTGAGTTGTAGTGCAGTAACTAATATTTACAAAGGTGATGAACATCTTTCTTTGCGTTTAAGTTATTCCTTTCTTGGAGATGATGGGATTGCTACTTTGGCTGGGTTACTCACGGACAATGAAGGTAAAACAAGTAAGATTTATCGGCAGGTTTGCTTTAAATACAGGACGTTGAACGAAAATTATTATCTTGAGAATAAAAGAACTATGATTTCACTTCAGGATACTGCGGAGCCTTCAGCTTTAGCTAATATGCTTCCTTCATTTTATGAAAAAACAGGGGCCAGACTTACTTTTCAAATCTACCCACAAGGTACGAATGGGCTCATTTTTGTCAAAGATTTTACACCTGTTTTTTATTGCATAGTTGATTGATGTTTTTTCATCATATTCGGTTCTGAAAAGTGATAGGGCTTACCGGTGCAAAATCACGCAACTCGGTGGGATCAATACCCGTTTGTTACATATTTCTCAACCCATTCGGCTAAAATTGAAGTGGGTAAAATGTCCCTGGCCTGAGGTATGACCGTCCGATCAGGGAAGGATAACGCTTGTGATGAGTATCGATCCGGCATCCAATGTCGGCGGGGTATTTAACCAAACCCGGTTCGTTAGGCGACCTGGGTTTTTTGTTTGTTAAAACCGCCTTAACAGGGAATCCTGGTGCCGCGGAGACTGCGTCGATACTGCAGCGGCGTTTGACGTATCATCTTTTTAAAGCAGGTAATGAAATAGGTCACCTCGCAAACCCAACGGCCAGGGCAATGGCGCCAACATGCTCATCGCTGTACCGTAACAGATCGCAGCTGCTTTTTATCCGCCGGGTCAGCAGATATTCGTGGAGGGTGCCGCAAGTCTGCTGGCGTGGCGGGTTCCTCTATTCGCTCTCCTGCATCAGCGCCTGGCGGCTCACCGGCAACGAAGCCGCTCGCCAGTCGGCGCTGCTCTGTACCGACGCCGTGCGCGACAGTTCAGCGGCAGCGATTGCCGTCTGTGGCCTGCTGGAGCTGGTCAAGGCGCTGCCGACGCTCGACGCAAACCGTGGGTATTACGAAGAGATGGCGCTGCGTATTGCGCTGCCGCTGACCGATAACTACCTTGCTGACGACGACGATCCGACCGAAGGGCTGCTGCAGCACTCGGTTTATCATATGGGCTGCGGTAAGGGTGTCGATCAGTGCTGTTGCTGGGGGAGACTATTTCTATCTTGAGCTGCTGGCGCGGCTGCAACAGATTTGGCACCCGTACTGGTAACCCTTAAGCAATGGAGAGCAAGATGAAAAGCGTAGTCGTGCTATTAGCCCCCGGTTTTGAAGAGGGGAAGCGATTGTCACTGTCGATATCCTGCGCCGCCTGAATATTACGGTGCAGACGATTGCCTGCGGCGAGAGTCGCGAAGTGGGGAGCTACCACGCCATCTCTATGGTGGCGGACAGCACTCTGCAGGCCAGCCATATTGATCATGCGTGGCAGCCGGGACGAGGCGGGTAACAGGGCCTTACTGGCGCATCAGAAAAACCTCCGGCTATGCCGGAGGATATTTATGTTGTTCTACAGCGCAATCACCAGCTCCCCGGAGTGACTCCGCGAACAGCAGAGCGCCACCTGCTGGTCAGCCGCGCTTTTTTCTGCCTCCGACTGCACGCTATCCCTGTGGTCCACCACGCCATCAATCACCGGCGTCAGGCAGGCGCCGCAGATCCCCATTTCGCAGGACAGCGGCACGTCCACGCCGTTTTCCTGTAATACCTGAGCGATGGTCTTATCCGCAGGCACCGGCCAGCGCTCGCCGGTAGAGGCAAGCTTGACCGTAAAGATCTCACCTGCGACGCCGCTTGTGACAGGGGGAGCGGGCTGAAACGCCTCGCTGTGGATATGGGCGTCATTCCATCCCTTCGCCGCCGCCACATCGCGCGCTTTCTCCATAAACCCCGCAGGTCCGCACACCCACGCGTGCAGCCCCACTTCAGGCGCGGGGAAATGCTCCGCCAGCGTGGTTCGTGGGGTGGTGGTATGAATAATGCAGTCACCGCACTGCGAGAGTTCGCGCGCAAACGCCGCGCTTTCCCGGTTTCTGACGTAATAGTGCAGCGTAAACGGCGTTCCGGTCGCTTTCAGCTGCAATGCCATCGCATACAGCGGCGTAATGCCAATCCCTGCTGCCAGCAGCAATACCCGCTCAGCCTGATGCAGCGGAAACAGATTGCGCGGGGCCGAGATCGAAAGCCTCTGTCCCGGACGCAACGTTTCGTGAACGTAGCGCGACCCGCCGCGCGAGGCGGCTTCTCGCCCCACGCAGATAAGATAGCTCTCGTCGCCACATGCCCCGGTCAGAGAGTACTGGCGGACCACGCCGCAGGGCAGGTGGACATCAATGTGCGCGCCGGGTTGCCACGCCGGTAGCGCGTCGCCGTTTTCGGCCACCAGCCTGACGGCGAGGCTTTTATCCCCTTCGCGCCACAGCCCGTCAACGATCACGTTCAGCATATTGGCCTCCGTCATACCAGGAAAAATTCGCCAAAGCCCATCTTCTTCAGTCCCCGACGGTAGGCAATCGAACTCTTATCTGCCGGAATATGGGCTTCCAGAGTGAGATCCAGCGGCAGACTTTCCGGGCGCTGGGTTTCGACCATCAGGCGATCCTCTTCAAAAATGCGCAGGTTAAAGGCATGCACGTCCTCCACCGGAATATGCAGATCAAAGTTGCGCGCGATGGGCGCGAACATGCGGGTCACCCGTGACGAGACGGGCGAGGCGGCGTTCATAATCACCAGCCGCGATTCACCCGGAAAATGAATCGTCAGGGTGGCGGTAAACGGCAGATGCATTTCAAAATGGCGCAGCCACTGGAACCCTTCTGGCGCCTGCACGGGTGAACTGGCGGGATAGTTGCTCACGGAACTCCAGTAATCGGCCACGAAACCGAAGGGCGTCTCCTGCGGCTGATAGATAGGGACAAGCTGATTATTGGGATCGGCAAAGGTATCGGTATGGATCCACGCAAAGTGGGCAACATCCAGAAACCCCTCCACCTGGCGCCCGGCGAAGCCGTTCACCTCAAACGCCGGGCAGTTGATCTGCTGAAATCCGTCGTCGCTCCAGTGCGGCATGGTGGGCAGCGGCACGGGATTGTCCGGGTCAAACGCCAGGCAGGTCCAGATCAGGCCGAAGCGCTCTTCCACCGCGTAGTTAATCAGGTTCAGCTTCGCCGGAACGGGCTGGTCGGGGCTGGACGGAATACGGTTGCAACGGCCGTCTTCACCAAAGCGTAAGCCGTGGTAGGGGCAGATAATCCCGTGCTCGTCGTGAAAGCCGAGCGTCAGCGGCACGCCGCGGTGCGGACACACGTCCCGGGCAACCACGACCTGGTCGTTAATTCGGTAAATCACCAGCTGTTCATCCAGCAGGGTGGCCTTGACGGGGGCCGGGCCGACGTCGCAGGCGCGCGCAACCGGATGCCAGCATTTCGCCAGGCGCAGCCAGTCGTCCGGCTCAAACGTACAGTGGGCGGGTGGAGTAGGTTCTCTTTTCATCGTTGTCCCTCTTGTTCAGCCTAACGGGCCGCCCTGAATGGTCTCGCACAGACCGTTGATAATGCGTTCCCCGGTCTCCTCTTTGAGCTCCTGATACCAGGCCTGCGTCAACGCCATATCTTTCCCGTGGGTGACGTCGCAGCGTTTACGCGCTTTCAGCACCAGGTCGCGCACCCGGTCGCAGCGCAGGGCTTCGTACTGCCGCAGCGCCAGCGTAATGTTGTGGTTTTCACGCAGGCATTCGCCCAGCACCACAGCGTCCTCCATGGCCGCGCAGCCGCCCTGGCCGATATCCGGCGTGGTGCTGTGCCCGGCATCGCCGAGCAGCGCGACGTTGCCGCGTACCAGGTTGTTGAACGGCTCAATGTCATGGATTTCAATGCGGTTGGTGGTATCGGGATCCAGCGCGGCGATAAGCTTCTGCACCGGCGGCGCCCAGCCGCGGAAGTAGCCCGTGAGATCGGCGCGCAGGGTGGTGCGATCCTCCGCCAGGCCCGCGGGCAGCGGCACGTCAAAAAAGAAGTAGAAACGTCCGCCGGAGACGGGCATCAGCGACACGCGTTTACCCTCGCCAACGAAGGTGGTCCACTGGTGCGCCGGGGCAATCTCTTCATCAATCTTCACCAGCCCGTTCCAGTTCACGTATCCGGCGTAGCGGCGCTCCGGGGTATAGCCCAGCACGTACGGACGAACCGCCGAGTGGCTGCCGTCGGCGGCAATCACAAAATCGCCTGTTGCCGTGGTGCCATCGGTAAAGGTCACGCTTACGCCCGCGTCGTCTTCGTGGACGTGTTCCACGCGCTTGCCGAACTGCACCTTGTCGCGACCCCAGAAGTCCAGCATTTCGCGCTGGAGTTCAGCGCGCGAGACGGGGCAGGGGCGCCCGCCGGTACGTTCAACCAGCGGGGCGAGGCTGAAGCGGGTCAGGGTGTCGCCGCGCCGGTAATCCTTGTAGGCCATAAAACGCATTGGACCGCCGTAGGTTTCGATAATGTCGCCCATGCCGAGGTGCTGCATACACTTCACGCCGTTAGGCCAGATGGAGATGGCCGCCCCGACGGGCCGGATCTCTTTTACGGCTTCGTACACGGTACAGTCGATGCCCGCTTTCTTTAGCGCGACGGCAGCGCTCAGGCCGCCAATACCCGCGCCAATGACGATTGCTTTCATGCTTCTCTCCTTTTGCAGGGTGTAAAAACATTCAGCAATTTGCGTACCAGGCTGCAGAGTGGCGAAAACGGCGTTGTGGGAGGTGAGTTTGCACTGCTAAGGTGCGCAAACACGGTGAATATGCCTTTTTATGAATCAATAATTTCCTGTCCAGCCATACAGAATCGACTGTTTCACATCGGCGACAAGAGTGGCGTGGTTTGTGCAACAACCCGGAGGAGGACAATAAAGGAGACACTATGATCGCACTGCACGACTTCAATCATCTTCCTGAGAAAGAGGCTCTCGCGCTGCTCATCCCCTGCGTGGCGCTCCCCGGCTGGGCTGAGGCGCTGGTTTGTGGACGGCCTTACCCGAGCCGGGGTGAATTGACGATCGCGGCGCAGGCGCTGATGCAGCGCTGGGATGAGGCGTCGTTAGCGCAAGCCCTGAGCGCGCACCCGCGCATCGGCGAAAAGCCCGCGGGTGAAGAGGTGGAGGCGGCGCTGTCGCGTCAGGAGCAGGGCGCGGTGAATGACCGTGACGCGGCGCTTGCGCAGGCGCTGCGCGAGGGTAACGCCCGCTACGAGGCCCGCTTTGGGCGCGTATTTCTGATCCGCGCGAAGGGCCGGAGCGGCGAGGACATTCTACAGATACTGAATGCGCGGCTGGAGAACAGCGACGCGCAGGAAGTTCAGGCGGCGCTGGAACAGCTGAGGGAAATTACGCTGCTGCGGCTGGAAGGAGTGATTAGCGAATGAGCACGCTCAGCACCCATATTCTCGATATTTCAACGGGCAAACCCGCCGCGGGCGTGACGGTTCACCTAGAACGGGAGGGCGAAATCATGGCGACGGGCGTGACCAACGCTAATGGTCGCATCACCGAATTTGTCCCTTTCCTGCCAGCAGGCCGCTATCGGCTGGTGGCGGAGATCGGCGGGTGGTTTCGCGCAACCGGCCGGGAGACGATCTACCCCTGCGCGCAAATTGAGTTTGTGACGGGAGAAGCGGCAGACGAGCACTTCCATCTGCCGTTTGTGATTGCGCCAGGCGGGTGGTCAACCTACCGGGGCAGTTGACCACACCCGCTCGCCGTTGACCCAGGTCTCACTGATGTTGCGCTCGTCGCCCAGGGTCATCAGCACAAATAGCTGCTCGTAGATATCCTGACAGCGGCGATTGCGCAGGCGCTGCAGCGGCGTCACGTCAGGATCGATAACCACGAAATCCGCCTCTTTGCCGGGGGCGAAGTTGCCAATCTTATCGTCCAGCCTGAGGGCGTGCGCGCCGCCCAGCGTGGCGTGATAAAACGCCTCGCTGGCACGCAGGCGGTAGCTCTGAAGCTGGCCGACCTTGTAGGCTTCTCCCAGGGTGCGCAGCATACTGAAGGTGGTGCCCGCGCCGACGTCGGTGCCGATGCCCATCCGCACCTTGTGCTGCCAGCAGGCGGGCAGGCGAAACAGCCCGCTGCCGAGAAACAGGTTCGAGGTGGGGCAAAACGCCACCGCCGAACCAGTGTCGTGCAGGCACTGCCACTCGCTGTGATGCAGATGAATCGCGTGGGCAAACACGCTGCGCTCGCCGGTCAGGCCGTAGTGGTGATATACGTCCAGATAGCGCTCGTGCTCCGGCCAGAGATCGTTCACCCAGGCCACTTCGTTTGGGTTTTCGCTGAGATGGGTCTGCAGCCAGGTATCCGGAAACTCCTCTCTGAGCAGGCTGACCGCGGCGAGCAGCTCGGGTGAGGACGTTGGGGCAAAGCGCGGCGTAATGGCATACCCCAGCCGCCCCCGATGGTGCCAGCGCTGGATCAGCTCCCGCGTCTGCCGGTAGCTCTGCTTTGCATCTTCGCTCAGGTAGTCCGGCGCGTGCCGGTCCATCATCACCTTTCCGGCGATAAGGCGCATGTTGAGGCGCAGGGCTTCGGTAAACAGCGCTTCGACCGATTGCGGATGCAGCGTGCAAAACACCAGCGCGGTGGTGGTGCCGTTGCTCACCAGTTGGTTAATGAAAAATTCGGCGATCTCTTTCGAGTAGGCTTCATCGGCAAACTGGCTCTCCACCGGGAAGGTGTAAGTGGTTAGCCACTCCAGCAGTTGTTCGCCAAAGGCGCCGATCATCTCCGTTTGTGGATAATGAACGTGGGTGTCGACAAAACCGGGCAGCAGCAGCCTGCCGCGCAGGTCCGTGTAGCCTTTGTAGGGGTCGAGATACTGCTCGCCCTCCTGCCACGCCATGTGCGCCAGAATTTTTCCGTTCTGGATAAACAGCAGCCCGTCCTCAAGGTAGCGGGCGTGTTGGGCAATCGCGTCTGCGCTGTCGCAGACCTGGGCGATATCGAAAAATGCACCGCGTATCGCAGTCTGGTATTCCATCGTGGGTCCTGCCTTAGTGTTTGCGTAGCGGGGTGAAAAAGCTCAGCAAGAACGGTGCCAGAATGAACGGGCCGCAGATAAACTGCGGCCGGAGGGAGGGGTTACTCTTTTTGCGTCGCTACGCGGGAGCTGAACGAGGCCTCGCCTGCCGTCTCGCGCTCTTCCCGCGCCAGCCAGCGGTAGGTCACGCCGCCGAGGAAGACGCCGACAAACCAGCTGAAGTTTGCCACTTCATGCAGGGCCGGGATAAAGCCAATCACCAGACCTACGGCAACGGATGGGATCAGCGCGCCAATGGCCTTCGGGTTAAAGCCGTTGCGGTACCAGTATTTGCCCTTTGGCGTATCGTCGAAGAGATCGTCTACCGACACCTTGCCGCGCTTAATCAGGTAGAAATCGGCAATCAGAATGCCGAACAGCGGGCCGATAAACGCCCCGAGCACGTCGAGGGTGTAATGGATGAGCTCCGGCGAGTTGAACAGGTTCCACGGGGTGAGCAGGATCGAGCCGACGGCGGCAATCATCCCTCCGGTGCGGAAGCTGATCTTCTGCGGCGAGCAGTTAGAGAAATCAAACGCCGGTGAGACAAAGTTCGCGACGATGTTGATCCCGATGGTGGCGGTGATCATTGTCAGCAGGCCAATTGCCACGGCCAGATCGTTGCCCACGCGGCTGACGGTCTCGATCGGATCGGTGATCATGCGGCCAAACAGCGACTGGGTGCCGGACACAATCACCACGGTGACGATGGAGAACAGCAGGAAGTTAAACGGCAGCCCCCAGCGGTTGCCGCGGCGGATCTCACCCATGCTTTTGCCGTAGCGGGAGAAGTCGCCAAAGTTGAGCAGCGGGCCGGAGAAATAGGAGACCACCAGCGCGGTCGCGGTGATCATCTGCCAGGTTTGCTCGCCCGCGCTCAGGGATTTGCTGGCGAGGGTGAAAGAGATCCCATCAAAACCGGTCTTGTATACAATCCAGCCCGCGAGGGCCAGCATCACCACATAGACCGCCGGACCGGCGATATCAATAAAGCGCTTAATGGCGCTCATGCCGTGCCAGAAGACCATCGCCTGAAGAACCCACATGATGGCAAAGCAGATCCAGCCCAGCGGCGACAGGCCCAGGAAGGCACCGGTGGTAAGGCTCGCCAGAGAAGGCCAGAACTTCAGCACCACCAGCATCAGCGCGTTGGCGGCAAGCCAGGTCTGGATGCCGTACCACGCAAAGGCGATAAGCCCGCGGATCACCGCCGGAATATTGGCCCCGAAGACGCCAAACGCCTGACGGCTGATCACCGCATAGGGCACGCCCGCCATCTGGCTCGGTTTGGCCACCAGGTTGGCGCACAGCTGCACAATGCAGATCCCCACCAGCAGGCAGAGCAGCACCTGCCAGCTTGCCAGCCCGAGCGTAAAGAAGCTCGCGGCAACAACGTAACCCCCCATGCTGTGAACGTCGGACATCCAGAAAGAAAAGATGTTGTACCAGCTCCAGTTCTGGTCACGCGTCGGTGCCAGATCCTCATTGCAAAGACGTGGGCTGTAAACCGTACCGGAATCAGCGGCCGTACTCTGCTGTGCGTTTTGACTGTTTGGCATGAAACCTGCTCCTGTGAATGAAAACCCGTTGAGTGGGAGTGCAAACGGTGTTGCAGGATTCAGGCCAAAATAATAAATCTTGTATGCAATATTTTATTTTTATGTATACGATTCGATAACGGAAAGTAAAATTCGGAGTGGTGAATGAACAACATAAACGCCCTGCAGACCGCGCCAGACCTGCATGACAAAGACGAAACCATCTTCCAGGCATTGATGACCGCGATTGTCGAACATCAGCTGCTGCCGGGGAGCAAATTGCCGGAAGAGGCGCTGGCCGAGGTGTTTGGCGTGAGCCGCACGGGCATCCGCAAGGTGCTTCAACGACTCGCCGCTGTGCAAATGGTCACCCTGACGCCCAAACGTGGTGCACACGTCGCCAGCCCGACGGTGGAAGAGGCGCGGCACATCTTCCGCACCCGCGCGCTGCTGGAGGTCGCTAACCTGCCGGACGTGCTGGCGCACTGTCAGCCGCCGCACCTTGCCGCGCTGGAGGCCATTATTCGTCAGGAGCAGCAGGCGCACGAGGCGTACGACGGCCCGGCGGCAATCCGACATTCCGCCAGTTTCCACATACAACTGCAGGCCATCTCCGGCAACCAGGTGCTGACGGAGATGGTGACAAGCCTGAGCCAGCGCTCCTCGCTGGTGATTGCCACCTGGGGCGCGCCGTGGCGTCAGGGCTGTCGCTGCAACGACCACGAACAGCTTGTGGATCTGCTGCGCCAGAAGGCGCTGCAGCCGCTAAGCGATGCCCTCATGCACCATTTTGAACACATCGTTGCCAGCCTCTGCTTCGAGCGGGCGGGCGAGTGCCTGCCTGATTTTGCCCGGCTGTTTGCCGGCCACAAGGAGTCGTAATGTCTGTCTGTATACAAGTGATCAACCCCAACACCAGCCTCGCGATGACGGAAACCATCGGCGCGGCGGCCCGCGCGGTGGCGGCGCCGGGAACGGAGATCCTCGCGGTCTGTCCGGGCGCGGGCGTGCCGTCTATAGAAGGCCACTTTGATGAGGCCATCGCCGCCGTTGGTGTCCTGGAACAGATCAAAAAAGGCAGGGAGCAGGGCGTGGACGGTCACGTGATTGCCTGCTTTGGCGATCCGGGACTGCTGGCGGCGCGCGAGCTGGCGCAGGGGCCGGTTATCGGCATTGCCGAAGCCGCTATGCATATGGCGACGCTGGTGGCGACGCGCTTTTCGGTGGTTACCACGCTGCCGCGCACGCTGATTATTGCCCGCCATCTGTTGCACCAGTATGGCTTTCAGGACCACTGCGCAGCGCTGCACGCCATCGACCTTCCGGTGCTGGCGCTGGAGGACGGCAGCGGTCTGGCGCAGGAGAAGGTGCGCGCGCGCTGTATACAGGCGCTGAAAGAGGATGGCTGCGGCGCCATCGTGCTGGGCTGCGGCGGCATGGCGACCCTTGCGCAGGAGCTGACCCGCGAGCTGCGCGTACCGGTGATCGACGGCGTCAGCGCGGCGGTGAAGATGGTGGAATCGCTGGTAGCGCTGGGGCTGTCGACCAGCAAGCACGGCGATCTGGCGTTCCCGGAGAACAAAGCGTTAAGCGGACAATTTCAGGCATTGAATCCATTTTAATTTTTGGGGGTGGCAATGGGGCTTTTCGAACAGGATTATCCACGGGATCTGCGCGGCTACGCGGGCAACCCGCCGCACGCGCGGTGGCCGAATCAGGCACGCATCGCCGTGCAGTTTGTGCTCAATTACGAAGAGGGGGCGGAAAACCACGTTCTGCACGGCGATGCCGGGTCCGAGCAGTTCCTGTCGGACATCATTGGCGCGGCCAGCTACCCGGATAAACACATGTCGATGGACTCCCTCTACGAATACGGCAGTCGCGCCGGGTTCTGGCGGATCCACAATGAATTTCAAAAACGCGGCCTGCCGCTGACGGTCTTTGGCGTGGCAATGGCGCTGGCGCGTCACCCGGAGATTGTTGAGGCGATCAAAGCCGCGGATTACGACGTGGTCAGCCACGGCTGGCGCTGGATCCACTATCAGAACATGGACATCCGCCAGGAGCGCGACCACCTGCATAAGGCGGTGCAGGTTCTTACCGACCTGTTCGGCAAGCCGCCAACGGGCTGGTACACCGGGCGCGACAGCCCCAACACCCGCCAGCTGGTGGTTGAGCACGGCGGCTTCGACTACGACAGTGACTACTACGGCGATGACCTGCCCTTCTGGACGGAAGTGACCTGCGGCGACGGCACTCAAAAACCGCACCTGATCGTGCCCTATACGCTGGATGCGAACGACATGCGCTTTGCGACCGCGCAGGGGTTTAACACCGCCGAGCAGTTTTATACGTACCTGAAGGATAGCTTTGACGTGCTGTACGAGGAGGGGGAGAGCGCGCCAAAGATGATGTCCATCGGCATGCACTGCCGCCTGCTGGGAAGGCCGGGGCGTTTTCGCGCGCTGCAACGGTTTCTGGATTACGTGCAGCAGCACGATCGGGTGTGGGTCTGTACCCGCCAGCAGATTGCCGACCACTGGCGGGAAGTGCATCCGTTTCAGAAGTAATTGTGCGATGTTTTGCCGGGTGGGGGCTGCGCCTTACCCGGCCTACGGCTACGACATCAAACTCACCTGCGCCGCAACAATGCGCCACCCGTAGGCAAACCTTACCCACGTCTGCTGCTGGCGGCCAATCCGCTCCGTACCTTCACGGGTAAACTCGGTGCTGCACACGGCATAATCCTCCCCGAAGGTGGTAATCACGGTGTGGCGCAGCGTCCGCTGAAGCCCGGCAGACGGGCGCGCCGCCCTAAAGGCGCGGATTTCATCAATCCCGTAGAGATTTTCACCCGCCCCCAGACGCACCGTGTTTTTGTCGTGCCAGAACAGCTCGTCCAGCACGGCAATGTTGTTACTCACCAGCGCGTCTTCATAGCGATAAAACGTGGCGGTCACCTCGGCAACCACCCACGGCAGGTTAATGTCATCGTGATTTATCATGCTGCCACCTCCGCCGGACGGGCATCGGCGATCCCACTCTCTTCCAGCACGCGCGCGACGCGCAGGCAGGCCTGCTCGTTAAACGGCGCCGCAATCAGCTGCAGGCCAATCGGTGCACCCTGGGCGGTGCGCAGCGGAACGGTGGTCACCGGCAGGCCCAAAAATGATATCGGCTGGGTCAGCATCCCCATGCTGGCGCGGATGGGGAGCGGCTGGCCGTTAATCTCCATGGTCTGCTCACCCGCGAGCGTCGCGCTGCGCGGCGTTGCCGGAGCGATCAGCACGTCGGTCTGCGCGAACAGGGTGCTAAACGCCTGCCGGGCGTGCGCGCGAAACCGCTGGGCCTGAATGTACCAGGCGGAGGGGATCATCGCGCCCGCCAGCAGCCGTTCGCGGGAATGCGGCTCAAAACGCTCCGGCTCGCGGCGAAGCGCGGGCAGGTACTGGTTTCCCCCTTCGGAGGCGCTGATGATAAACGCCGCGGAGCGCGCAAGCTCGGCGTCCGGAAACTGCAGCTCATCCTGCGCGTCGAGCGCCTTCGCCACCCGCGACACGGCGTCTCTTGCATCCGCATCGCACCAGGTGGTGAAGTAGCCGCCGAGCACCGCGCAGCGCAGGCCGTCAAGCCCGCGGTCTAGCAGGGGGCGCGTCTGCTCGCGCGAGCTCTCTGCCTGAAAACGGTCGCTGCTGTCCCGGCCCTGCAGCGCGTCGTACACGGACGCCAGGTCGCACACCCGGCGGGCAAATGGGCCGACATGATCCAGGCTCGCGACAAACGGATGGCTGCCGGATCGTGACAGGCGGCCAAAGGTGGGCTTGAGGCCATAGATGCCGCACAGGGAGGCCGGAACGCGAATCGACCCGTTGGTGTCGGTGCCGAGCGAAAAGTGCACCAGCCCGGCGGCTACGGCGGCGGCTGAACCGCCGGAGGACCCGCCCGCAATGCGCGTCAGGTCGTGCGGGTTACGCGTCGCGCCGTAGTGGCTGTTCTCGGTGGTAAAGCCGTAGGCGTAGGCGTCCATATTCACCATCCCGGACAGCAGCCCGCCCGCGCTGCGCAGCTGGCGCACGGCGAAGCTGTCAGCGGCCGCAGCGGGACGCTGGCTGAACAGCTCGGCGCCCGCGAGGGTGGTGTGTCCGGCAACGTCGAACAGGTTTTTCACCGCGTAGGGCACGCCCGCCAGCGGCGGCAGGGGGCGCTTCTCGCGGCGCAGGGTGTCGATGTTCTCGGCCTCGGCGAGCATGCGTGCTTCCGTCACGGTGGTCCAGGCATTGATCTGCGGATTAACGCGCCCAATCGCCTCCAGCGTCTGGCGGGCAATCTCATGGGCGCTCAGCTCGCCCGCGCTCAGCGCCTGTTGAATGTCGCTGATACTCATCTCGTGTAGCGTCATGCTTTATACACTCCTGCGATCTCCAGACGGTCGTCGAGCGGCAGCGCCATCAGCGGGGCGGCCATGCTGGCAATGCGGCTGAACTGCAACTGCAGCTCGGCGCGGCGGGCATCGTCCAGCGTCACGCCGAGTACGGACTCCATTTGCGCAAGATACGCCTGCCAGTCGGGTTGTTGTGTCGTCATTGTTTTCTCCTCAGTATCCGGCGGCCGCGCCGTTGCTGCGCGGGTCAAACGCCCCTTCAAACAGCCCGTTGGGGTGCCGGACAATCGCGCCCGCGTGGCCCATCGCTTCGCTAAAGTCCGGGAAGCGTTCGACCTCATGCCCCCGCGCCCGCAGTTCAGCGACCGTCTCAGCGCTAAAGCGTCCTTCCAGTTTTAAGGTGTCTGAGGTTTGTCCCCAGGTGCGCCCCAGCAGCCAGCGCGGGCGGGTGATACTCTCCTGCAGGGGGACGCCCTGGATAACGTAGCGGGTAAAGAGCGCAGCCTGGGTTTGCGGCTGTCCGTCGCCGCCCATCGATCCGTACACCATCACGCGACCGTCCTTCAGACGCGCCGCCGCCGGGTTTAGGGTGTGGAACGGCTGTTTGCCCGGCGCGAGGGCCAGAAGATGGGCGGGGTCGAGGCTGAACGACGCCCCCCGGTTCTGCCAGACGATGCCGGTATCGGGCAGCACCACGCCGCTGCCGAACTCGTGATAAAGGCTCTGGATAAACGACACGGCAAGCCCGCTGCTGTCCATCACCCCCATCCACACCGTATCGCCGGGCCCTTTTCCGGTTCCCCACGGCGCGGCGCGGCTGTCGTCAACCCTGTCGGCAAGCGCCTGCAGGGCGGCGGGATCCAGCAGTTCCTGAATCTCGGTTTTCAGTTCACGCGGGTCGGTAATGTGGGCATCGCGCAGGCCAAAGGCCAGCTTGGTGGCTTCAACGATGCGGTGAATGGTGTCCGCGTCGTTGGCCTCCGCCATATTCAGGCGGTCGGTGATGCCGAGTATCGCCAGCGAGACCAGCCCCTGCGTCGGCGGGGCGTGGTTAAAGAGCTCCCCCTGCTGATGCTGCAGCTTCAGCGGCGCGGTGCGCCGGGCAACGTGCACGTTAAGATCGGCCAGCGTCACGGGCATGCCCAGCGTCTCCATACCGTGCGCCAGCACGTCCGCCAGCGGGCCGCGATAAAAGCTGTCCAGACCGTCCTCTACGAGGCGCGTCAGGGTTGAGGCCATGGCGGGCTGGTAAAAACGGCTCCCGACCTGGGGCGGCTTACCGTTCACCAGCCACGTTTCCGCGAAGCCGGGGATGGCCTTCAGCTCGTCGAATTTACTGGCCGTGGCATGGGCCTGTGAGGCCGTGACCGGGGTGCCGTTTTGCGCATAGTCAATGGCGTCGGCCAGCAGGCGGGCCAGCGGCAGCGACTTGCCGGTCATCTCGCGGGAAACTTTCAACGCCTCGTCCCAGCCGCTCACCGTGCCGGCGACGGTGAGCGCCGCCTGCGGTCCGCGATGGGGAATGTGCGTGTGCCCGTCGTAGGCGGCAAGCGTCGCGCGCGATCCCGCCGCGCCGCTGGCGTCAATGGCGATGGGGTCGCCTTCTGGCGGCACGATAAGCCAGAAGCCATCGCCGCCCAGCCCGTTCATGTGGGGGTAAACCACGGCGATGGTGGCCGCCGCCGCGACCATCGCTTCAATCGCGCTGCCGCCTTCGCGCAGCACCGCCAGCGCGCTCTGGCTGGCAAGATGGTGGGGCGCAACGGCCATGCCGTGCGTGGAGACGTTGCTTTGCATGAGAAGTCCTCGTAACACTGAAAGTCACAAGGCGCTGCAAAAGCTGTTCCAGTTCTGAAAGAAAAGTTTCAGTAAGCTGGCACGTATAATGAATACGTATAAAGAAAGGTATAATGTGATGAAATAAAAGTTACAGAGGCGCTATGGAACAACTGGATGAACGTCTGAAAGCACAATACCCGTCGCTGTCGCCGCAGGAGCAACGGGTGGCAGACTTTATATTCGACCATTTTGACGACCTGATCAGCTACAACAGCGCCGAGCTGGCGCAGCTGAGCGGGGTGTCGAAAGCCACGGTCAGCCGTCTGTTTAAGCGTCTGGGCTATGAGAAATATAAGGACATGCGCGACGAGCTGCGCACCCTGCGCCAGAGCGGGATGCCGCTTACCGATAACCGCGACGCGGTGCAGGGCAACACGCTGCTGGCGCGCCACTACAAGCAGGAGATGGCGAACCTGACCCAGTGGGTCAATGCCCTTGACGCGCAGCAGTTTGCCGACGCCATGGCCTGCATGGTCAAGGCGCGGCGCATTGTGATTATCGGCATGCGTAACGCCTATCCGGCGGCGCTCCACCTGCGCCAGCAGCTGCTGCAGGCGCGCGGTCAGGTGCTGGTCCTGCCGCAGCCGGGGCAGAGCCTGAGCGAGGAGCTGGTGGACTTAACGCCGGACGATCTGGTAGTGATGATGGCTTTCCGCCGCCGCCCGCGCATCATTCGTCCGCTGATGCAGCAGCTTCAGAGTAGCGGCATTCCGGTGCTGCTGATGTGCGAGCCGCAGGCCCACAGCCTGTTTCCGCTGGCGAGCTGGCAGCTCTGCGCCCCGCTGGACAGCGTCTCCGCCTATGACAGTTATTCCTCGGTCAACAGCCTGATCAACCTGCTGGCGAACGCCTTCCTGCATGACATTCTCGATAAAGGCCGCCCGCGCATTCACGAGATTGCCTCCCTCTACCAGCAGCTGGACGAACTCGAACAACGATAATGGGGCATCAGGCTGGTGCTTTGCATTGAAATGGTGCAATTGAACGGGGCGAAAATAGAGAGTATTTTCGCCCCGTCCGCGTTTTATCAGGCTTTAAGAGAAAATTCCCCGCTTCGCCTTATCTGGCACATTAGTTGCAAAATCACATTCAAAGAATCTTTTGTTTCATGTTAACGTTACGGGGAAGCACCATGAAAAAACTGTTTATTGCACTGGCCGGGGCCGCCTGTCTCTTCACTCAGCTGCCCGCAAAGGCTGACCAGCTTCAGGATATCGAGAAGCGCGGCACCATTCGCATTGCCGTTCCGCAGGACTTCCCGCCGTTTGGCTCGGTGGGGACCGATCTGCAGCCGCAGGGCTACGACATCGATATGGCGCGCTATCTGGCGAAACAGATGAAGCTCAAGCTGCAGCTGGTGCCGGTGACCAGCGCCAATCGCGTGCCGTACCTGCAAACCGATAAGGTGGACCTGGTCATTTCCAGCCTCGGTAAAAACCCGGAGCGCGAGAAGGTGATCGACTTCAGCCGCGCCTACGCACCGTTCTTCCTCGGCGTGTTTGGCCCTAAAGGCGCCGAGCTGAAGGACGCCGCCGCGCTGAGCGGAAAAACCATCGGCGTGACGCGCGGGGCGGTGGAGGACATGGTGCTGACCGGCCTGGCACCGAAAGACGCCAACGTGAAACGCTACGAAGACAACAACACCACGCTCTCGGCCTACCTCTCCGGCCAGGTGCAGTACGTGGCGACCGGCAACCTCGTGGTGGCGGCCATTTCGCGCCAGAACGCGGATAAAGCCCCAGTGCCGAGCTTTATGTTGAAAGACTCACCGTGCTTTATCGGCCTGAAGAAGAACGAACCGGCCCTGAAGGCAAAAGTGGATGCGCTGATTGAGCAGGGCATCAAGGACGGCACGCTGAACGGCCTGTCCGAGCAATGGCTGAAGGCCCCGCTGCCGGCAAACCTTGGCGCCTGAGCCGATGACGGAGCAACTTGATTTTTCAGC
The DNA here is from genome assembly GCF_014930485.1 of Enterobacter cloacae complex sp. P47BA. Classification (NCBI taxonomy): domain Bacteria; kingdom Pseudomonadati; phylum Pseudomonadota; class Gammaproteobacteria; order Enterobacterales; family Enterobacteriaceae; genus Enterobacter; species Enterobacter cloacae complex sp. P47BA. Next base: position 142,146 of record NZ_JADBRF010000007.1, read on the forward strand.
CCTCTGGCCGCACTGGCCGGAGCTGCTGGCGGGGCTGTGGGTCACCATTCAGCTGACGGTAATGGCAACCGTCGGCGGGCTGGCAATCGGGATTTTCGGCGCAGCGATCCGCAGCGGACGCACCAGCTGGTACAGCCGGATCTGGGGCGGCTACGTGGAGATCATCCGCAACACGCCGTTTGTGGTGCAGCTGTTTTTCATCGTCTTCGGCCTGCCGAATCTTGGCCTGAAGATGACGGCGGGGGAGGCGGCGCTGCTGGCAATGGTGGTGAACCTTGGCGCGTACAGCACCGAAATTATCCGCGCGGGCATTCAGGTCACGCCGAAAGGACAGTGGGAGGCCGGGCGCGTGCTGGGGCTAACCCGTCTGCAGACGTTTATTCGCGTGGTGCTGCCGCCCGCGCTGCAGCGCATTTATCCGGCGCTGGTGAGCCAGTGCATCATCGTGATGCTCGGCTCGTCGGTGGTGTCGCAGGTCTCGTATGAAGAGCTGACCTTCGCCGCTAACCTGATCCAGTCCAGAACGTTTTTGAGCTTTGAGGTCTATCTGGTGACAACCGGGATTTACTTAGCGCTGTCGATTACCCTGCGCCAGCTGATGATGGCGGCAGGACGCAAATGGCTGGGAGTGCAGGCATGATGACCACCTTTACTGAATGGGACATTATTCGCAACCTGCTGCTGGCCGGACGCTGGACGGTACTGCTGTCGCTGGTGGCGTTTGTCGGCGGGGCGGCGGTGACGCTGCCGCTCCTGCTGCTGCGCCTGACGGGCGGGCGCACGGTGAAGCGCATTATCCGCGGCTATATCGAGCTGTTTCAGGGCACCCCGCTGCTGATGCAGCTGTTCCTGGCCTTCTTTGGCGTAGCGCTGTTCGGCATCGACGTCTCGCCGTGGACCGCCGCCTCGCTGGCGCTGACGTTTTACACCAGCGCGTTTCTGCTCGATATCTGGTACGGCAGCATTCGCGCCCTGCCTAAAGGCCAGTGGGAAGCGTCGCGCTGCCTGGGGCTGACCTTCGGCCAGACCCTGTTTCGCGTCGTCGCCCCGCAGGCGCTGCGCATCGGCATCGCCCCGACGGTGGGCTTTGCGGTGCAGGTGATTAAAGGCACCGCGCTGGCGTCGATTATCGGCTTCATCGAGCTGACCAAGGCCGGCACCATGCTGACCAACGTGACCTATCAGCCGTTTAAGGTTTTTGCGCTGGTGGCGCTGGGCTACTTTATTCTGTGTTATCCGCTGTCGCGCTACAGCCGCTATCTGGAGACCAAATTCAATGCCTCTCATCACCATTAATCAGGTGCAGAAGTACTACGGCGATAACCACGTGCTCAAGGGCGTCGATCTGGATATCGACATGGGCCAGGTGATCTCCATCATCGGGCGCAGCGGATCGGGCAAAAGCACGCTGCTGCGCTGCATCAACGGCCTGGAAGGGTATCAGGACGGAAGCATCAAGCTGGGCGGCATGACCATTACCGACCGGGATTCCCAGGCGCGTGAAATCAGCCGCTCGGTCGGGATGGTGTTCCAGAGCTTCAACCTGTTCCCGCACATGACGGCGCTGGAGAACGTGATGCTCGCCCCGCGTCGGGTGCTGAAGAAAAGCGCCGCCGAATGCCGCGAACTGGCCCAGCGCATGCTGGAGAAAGTGGGGCTTGGCGATCGTCTGGATTACTACCCGTCGAGCCTCTCCGGCGGCCAGCAGCAGCGCGTGGCGATTGCCCGCGCGCTGGCGATGTCGCCTAAAGTTTTACTCTGCGACGAGATCACCTCCGCGCTTGACCCGGAGCTGGTGGGCGAAGTGCTCAAGGTGCTGGAGCAGCTGGCGGCTGAGGGGATGACCCTGATTCTCGTGACCCATGAAATGAATTTTGCCCGCGAGGTGGGCGACCGCGTGGTGTTTATGCACCAGGGGAAAGTCTGGGAGCAGGGCGACAGCAAAACGCTGTTCGCCAACCCGCAGACCACGGAACTGAAGCAGTTCATCTCCTCCGTGCGCGGCCTCAACTGATAAGGACTGACAAATGGATATCGCACACTTTCCGCAAATCAACCCGCCCCAGCGCCTGCTGATGGGGCCGGGGCCGATCAACGCCGACCCGCGCGTGCTGCGCGCCATGTCGAGCCAGCTGATCGGCCAGTACGATCCGGCCATGACCCACTACATGAACGAGGTGATGGCGCTCTATCGCGGCGTGTTTCGCACCGAGAACCGCTGGACGATGCTGGTGGACGGCACCTCCCGCGCGGGGATTGAAGCCATTCTGGTCTCCGCCATCCGCCCCGGAGATAAAGTGCTGGTGCCGGTCTTTGGCCGCTTTGGACACCTGCTGTGCGAAATTGCCCGCCGCTGCCGCGCGGAGGTGCATACCATCGAGGTGCCGTGGGGCGAGGTGTTCACCCCGGACCAGGTGGAGGATGCGATTAAGCGTATTCGTCCGCGCCTGCTGCTGACCGTGCAGGGCGACACCTCCACCACCATGCTGCAGCCGCTCGCGGAGCTCGGCGCCATCTGCCGCCGCTACGACGTGCTGTTTTACACCGATGCCACCGCGTCGCTCGGCGGCAACGCGCTGGAGACCGACGCATGGGGGCTGGACGCCGTCTCGGCCGGGATGCAGAAGTGCCTCGGCGGCCCGTCGGGCACGTCGCCGATCACCCTGAGCGCGCGCATGGAGGAGGCGATCCGCCGCCGCAAATGCGTTGAGGAGGGCATTCGCACCGACGCCCACCGAGACGGCGATGAGGAGATGATCTACTCCAACTACTTCGATCTCGGCATGGTGATGGACTACTGGGGGCCGGAGCGCCTCAACCACCACACCGAAGCGACCACCGCGCTGTTTGGCGCCCGCGAGTGCGCGCGACTGATCCTGCAGGAGGGGCTGGATAACGGCATCGCCCGCCACAGGCTGCACGGCGACGCGCTGCTGAAGGGGATTCAGGCGATGGGGCTGGAGACCTTTGGCGATCTGAAGCACAAGATGAACAACGTGTTGGGCGTGGTCATTCCGCAGGGCGTCAACGGCGACCAGGTGCGTAAGCTGATGCTGGAGGATTTCGGGATTGAAATCGGCACCTCGTTTGGCCCGCTGCACGGCAAAGTGTGGCGCATTGGCACCATGGGCTACAACGCGCGCAAAGACTGCGTGATGACCACCCTGAGCGCGCTGGAGTCGGTGCTGAACTACCTGAAATTCACCACCACCCAGGGTGCCGCCATGCAGGCCGCGTGGGACCACTATCGCCGCGAGACGCCGCAATGAGCCCGGCGGCAGAACGGGTGATGGCGCGCGCCGATGCGCTGGCCGCCATCAGCGAAACCCCGGATGCGCTGACAAGGGTTTACCTCTCCACGCAGCATCTGCAGGCCAACCAGCTGGTCGGAGAGTGGATGCGCCAGGCGGGCATGACCGTCTGGCAGGACAGCGTGGGCAATATTTGTGGGCGCTATGAGGGCGCACAGGAAGGGGCGCAGGCGGTGCTGCTCGGCTCGCATCTTGATACCGTACGCAATGCGGGGCGCTACGACGGCATGCTCGGGGTGCTCACCGCCATCGAAGTGGTGGACAGCCTGCACCAGCAGGGGCTGCATCTGGCCCAGGCCATTGAGATTGTCGGCTTTGGTGACGAGGAGGGAACCCGTTTTGGGATCACCCTGTTAGGCAGCCGGGGAATAACGGGCACCTGGCCGCAGGGCTGGCTGGAGACGTGTGATGCCAGCGGCATCAGCGTGGTGCAGGCGATGGTGCAGGCGGGGCTCGATCCTGCCCGCGTGGCGCTTGCGGCACGTCATCAGGACGATTTCAGCGCCTGTCTGGAGATGCACATTGAACAGGGACCGTGTCTGGAGCAGGAAGGGCTGGCGTTGGGCGTGGTGGAAGCCATCAACGGCGCGCGCCGCCTCAACTGCCGCTTCACCGGAGAGGCCGGACACGCGGGTACCGTGCCGATGCATCACCGTAAGGATGCCCTGGCCGCCGCCGCCGAATGGATGGTGCTGATTGAAAACACCACGCGACAGCAGGGCGGTAATCGGGTGGCGACGGTCGGGGAACTGCGCTGCCTGCCCGGTGCGGTCAACGTTATTCCGGGCGACGTTGCGCTCTCTCTGGATATTCGCGGCCCGCAGGATGCCCCGCTGGACGCGCTGCTCGCGGAACTGCTGGCGCAGGCGGAAACCATTGCCGCTCGTCGCGGGCTGAGTTTCAGCGCCGAGGAGTTTTACCGTATCGCCGCCACGCCGTGCGATGCGCGTTTGCAGGCGCTGCTGGGACAGGCCGTTGAATCGGTGCAGGGGCGCTCATTATCGCTGCCGAGCGGTGCCGGGCACGACACCATCGCGCTGGCAGAACGCTGGCCGGTGGGCATGCTGTTTGTGCGCTGCAAAGGGGGCATCAGCCACCATCCGGCGGAATCGGTGATGGCTGAAGATGTCGCGCTGGCGATTGAGGCATTTAAGGGAGCGGTTGAGAGGCTGGCGAGCTAGGCCACCGAACGCACCGCATCTTCGATATCTGCACTGACGCGGACATCCTGTTCGTCAAAGACCATGCAGTGGCGATCGTCGAAGGCCACATTAATCTTCTGCCACGGGGCGAACTGCACGTCTCCTGGCAGCAAGATTTTAACGTTGTCGTGACCGTAGCACTGACCAAACAGGTAGGTGTTGTTCCCGAGGCGTTCCACCACTTCACAGTTAAATTCCAGTCCCGTACCCTGGCGAGTGTCGGTGGTCAAATGTTCCGGACGAATGCCCAGCGTCACCTGGCTTCCCGGCGTCAGCGGCGTGGTGGTCAGGGCAAGCGTCAGCGACTTCTGCTGCGACAGCCGCACCGTCAGCGCGCCAGGCTGCCATGCTTCAACCGTGGCGGGCAGGAAGTTCATCTTCGGCGAGCCGATAAACCCGGCAACGAACTTGTTCACAGGCTTATAGTAGAGCTCCATCGGCGCACCTATCTGCTCGACCTTGCCGTAGTTCATCACCACAATTTTATCCGCCAGCGTCATGGCCTCAATCTGATCGTGGGTGACATACACCATGGTGGTTTTCAGCTCCTGGTGCAGACGGGCGAGGTGCAGGCGCATCTCCACGCGCAGTTCGGCATCCAGGTTGGACAGCGGTTCATCGAACATAAAGACGCGCGGGTTACGGACGATAGCGCGGCCAATCGCGACGCGCTGGCGCTGGCCGCCGGAGAGCTGTTTGGGTTTGCGGTCCAGCAGGTGGTAAAGCTGCAGCGTTTTGGCGACCATCTCGACCTGATGTCTAATCTGATCTTTCGGTACTTTATTCACCTTCAGCCCGTAGCCCATGTTTTCGGCCACCGTCATATGCGGATAGAGCGCGTAGGACTGAAAGACCATCGCCACACCCCGATGGGAAGGGGCGACGTCGTTCATCACCTCGTTACCGATCAGCACTTCACCGTCGCTTATCTCCTCCAGCCCGGCAATCATGCGCAGCATAGTGGATTTGCCGCAGCCGGAAGGCCCGACGAATACGGCAAACTCACCGTCCTCAATATCAAGATTAACGTTGTGGAGCGTGACGGTGTCGCCAAAGCGCTTGGTGACATTCCTCAATTGTATGTTCGACATCAGTGTTCCCCAGGTAAACCGCCGAGTATGTTTTACGTATAACAATTGTGTTCAACGTGGCCGGACGGTGCAATTTGTCTGCCTTGACTATAACTTCCAGCATTCATGCGCCCTATACAGATATTCCATTAATGTTATGACGATCACACAACTTACAGTTTTATGTAGAGTTATCATGATGTGAAGGGTAGCGTATAACCAACCAAAGGCATTTGGTGTTAGACGTACAACGCCAGTTTTATCGGGATATATCGCGGGGTTTGTAGGGCGTCAGATGCCATAACAACCATAAAATTGTTATACCTTCACATGAGGTTGATAATGAAAAAGAACATACTCGCTGCTCTGATCCTCTCTACGCTCGCGGTACAGGCTCACGCCACCGCGCAGCTTAACGTCTGGGAAGACATCAAGAAGTCGTCCGGTATTAAAGATGCGGTCGCGGACTTTGAAAAACAGTACGACGTGAAGGTCAACGTGCAGGAAACCCCTTACGCACAGCAGCTCGAAAAACTGCGTCTGGACGGCCCGGCAGGGATTGGCCCGGATGTGCTGGTCATCCCTAACGATCAACTGGGCGGCGCCGTCGTGCAAGGGTTATTGACCCCCCTGAATCTGGAGGCTAAGCAGACCGAACAGTACACCCCGGCCTCGATTAACGCCTTCAAAATGGATAACGCCCTCTACGGTGTGCCGAAAGCGGTTGAGACGCTGGTGCTGATCTACAACAAAGATCTCATCGACAAGCCGCTCAACTCGCTGCAGGACTGGTATGACTTTTCTAAACAGCAGCGCGCAAAAAACCAGTACGGTCTGCTCGCCAAGTTCGATCAGATTTACTACAGCTGGGGCGCAATCTCCCCGATGGGAGGCTACATCTTCGGTCAAAACGGCAAAGGCGGCTATAACGCCAGCGACGTCGGCCTGAACAAGCCGGGTGCGGTAGAAGCCGTGACGTACCTGAAAAAATTCTACGCTGACGATATTTTCCCGGCCGGGATAGTCGGTGACAACGGCCTGAACGCTATCGACTCCCTGTTTACCGAGAAGAAAGCGGCAGCCGTCATCAATGGCCCGTGGGCGTTCCAGCCGTATGAAGCGGCAGGCATCAACTACGGCGTGGCGCCGCTACCCACGCTGCCGGACGGCAAGCCCATGAGCTCCTTCCTCGGCGTGAAAGGCTACGTCGTTTCCACCTGGAGCAAGGACAAAGCGCTGGCGCAGAAATTTATCGAATTCATCAACCAGCCGCAGTACGTGAAAACCCGCTACGTGGCCACGCGGGAGATCCCGCCGCTGACCGCAATGATTGACGACCCGGTTATCAAGAACGACGAGAAGGCGAGTGCCGTTGCGGTACAGGCCGCGCGAGCCACCGCCATGCCGGGCATCCCTGAAATGGGCGAAGTCTGGGGGCCGGCCAACGCCGCGCTGGAGCTGAGCCTGACCGGCAAACAGGATCCCAAAGCCGCGCTGGACAGCGCAGAGAAACAGGTCCAGATGCAAATCGAAGCCATGCAGGCCAGCAACCAGTAATTTTCTGACGTCGCAGAACGGGAGGCCACTCTCCCGTTTTATTGAAAGGAGTTGTCTGTGAGTATCATCCCGGAAAATTTTGCCAGACCGCACGGGGCCGGGCGTCACGCCTGGACCGGCCTGCTGCTGGCGGTCATCCCCGGCTTCGGCCAGTTCTATCATCGCCAGTGGCTGAAGGGCGTTATCTTCCTGGTGCTGCTGGCCAGTTTTATCGGCGTTTTTGCCGATTTCCTGCGCGAAGGGCTTTGGGGGCTGGTGACGCTGGGGGAGGAAGTGCCGCGTGATAACTCCATCTTCCTGCTGGCAGAAGGGATCATCAGCGTACTGATCGCCGCATTTGGCGTGATGGTGTATTACCTGTCGATGCGCGATGCGTGGGTGAATGGCAGAAAACGCGATGAAGGGCTGGCGCTAAACAGCGTGCGTAAACAGTATCAGATGCTGCTGAGCGACGGCTTTCCGTATCTGATGATCACGCCGGGCTTTATTCTGCTGGTGTTTGTGGTGGTCTTCCCGATCCTCTTCGGTTTTGCCATCGCCTTTACTAACTATAATCTTTACCACACGCCGCCGGCTAAGCTGGTGGACTGGGTTGGGTTTAAGAACTTCATCAATATCTTCACGCTCTCCATCTGGCGCTCAACCTTCTTTGACGTCCTGCAGTGGACGGTGGTCTGGACGCTGCTCGCCACCACGCTGCAATGTACCGTGGGCGTGCTGCTGGCTATCCTGGTGAACCAGAAAGACCTGCGCTTTAAGCCGCTTATCCGCACCATCTTCATTCTGCCGTGGGCGGTGCCGGGTTTTGTCACCATTCTGGTGTTTGCCGGAATGTTCAACGACTCCTTCGGTGTGATAAACAACGCCATTCTGGCCTTCTTCGGCATTGCGCCAAAAGCCTGGATGACGGATCCGTTCTGGACCAAAACGGCGCTGATCCTGATGCAGACCTGGCTCGGCTTCCCGTTTGTTTTTGCCATGACTACCGGCGTGCTGCAGGCGATCCCGGACGATCTGTACGAAGCCGCCACGATGGACGGGGCCAGCAGTGCGACCAAGCTGCGCACCATCACGCTGCCGCTGGTGCTTTACGCCATTGCGCCAATACTGATTACCCAATACACCTTCAACTTCAATAACTTCAACATCATCTACCTGTTCAACAACGGCGGGCCAGCGGTGGTGGGGTCCAATGCGGGTGGGACAGATATCCTGGTGTCGTGGATCTACAAGCTCACCATGTCGTCGTCACAGTACGCGATTGCGGCGACCATCACTATCCTGCTGTCGATCTTTGTCGTCGGCCTGGCGCTGTGGCAGTTCCGCGCCACCAAATCTTTCAAAAACGACGACATGGCGTAAGGGACGTAACAATGGCTCAATCACAAAGTATTAAACGTGAGAAGTGGGTACGCCTCTCGCTCTCCTGGCTGGTTATCGTGCTGGTGTCGACGATTATCATTTACCCGCTGGTGTGGACGGTCGGCGCGTCGTTCAACGCGGGTAATAGCCTGCTCAGCTCCTCAATTATTCCTGAGAACTTTTCGGTGCAGCACTACGCCGACCTGTTTAACGGCCAGGTGAACTACATGACCTGGTACTGGAACTCGATGAAGATCAGCTTCCTGACCATGGTGCTGACCTTAATCAGCGTCAGTTTTACCGCCTATGCCTTTTCGCGATTTCGCTTTAAGGGACGCCAGAACGGGCTGATGCTGTTCCTGCTCCTGCAGATGATCCCCCAGTTCTCGGCGCTGATTGCCATCTTCGTGCTGTCGCAGCTTTTGGGCCTCATCAACAGCCATCTGGCGCTGGTGCTGATCTACGTGGGCGGCATGATCCCGATGAATACCTACCTGATGAAAGGCTACCTCGACGCCATCCCGAAAGATCTTGATGAATCCGCGCGCATGGACGGGGCCAGTAATTTCCGGATTTTCATCGAAATTATCATGCCGCTTTCGAAGCCGATTGTAGCGGTGGTGGCGCTGTTCTCCTTCACCGGGCCGCTGGGGGATTTCATCCTCTCCAGCACTATTCTTCGCACCCCGGACAAATACACCTTACCCATCGGGCTCTATAACCTGGTGGCGCAAAAAATGGGTGCCAGCTACACCACCTACGCGGCAGGTGCGGTATTGATTGCGGTGCCGGTCGCGATCCTCTACCTGGCCCTGCAAAAATACTTCGTCTCCGGCCTGACCTCCGGGAGTACCAAAGGATAATCATGAAAAGTCTCAAACCTGCTTTACTTGCCGTTTGCCTCTCATGTGGCCTTGCCGCGAGCGCGTTTGCTGCGGACGGGGTGAAAACCCGTCCTTTTAACGCCATGCCGGCGGATTTTATTAAGGGGGCGGACATTTCGACGCTGCTGGAAGCGGAACAGCATGGTGCCAAATTTTATAACCAGAGCGGCCAGCAGCAGGACGCGATTGCGATCCTCAAAGCGAACGGCGTGAACACCGTGCGCCTGCGCTTGTGGGTAGACCCGCAGGATGCGAGCGGCAATACCTACGGCGGCGGCAGTAATAATCTCGAAAATACGATTGCGCTGGCGAAGCGCGTGAAAGCGCAGGGCATGAAGCTGCTGCTCGATTTCCACTACAGCGATTTCTGGACCGACCCGGGCAAACAGTTCAAGCCAAAAGCCTGGGAGAAGATGGACTACCCGCAGCTGAAAACGGCGATCCATGACTACACTCGCGACACCATTGCCCGCTTTAAGAAAGAGGGCGTGCTGCCCGACATGGTGCAGATAGGTAACGAAATCAACGGCGGAATGTTGTGGCCAGAGGGAAAAAGTTGGGGGCAGGGTGGCGGCGAATTTGATCGCTTAGCCGGTCTACTTAACGCCGCCATTGGCGGGATGAAAGAGAACCTGACCGGCGGCGAGCAGGTGAAAATCATGCTGCATCTGGCCGAAGGCACCAAAAATGACACCTTCCGCTGGTGGTTTGATGAAATTACGAAGCGGAACGTGCCGTTCGATATCATCGGCCTGTCGATGTATACCTACTGGAACGGCCCGATTAGCGCGCTGAAGTCCAATATGGATGACATCAGCAGGCGCTACAACAAAGACGTGATTGTGGTGGAAGCGGCCTATGGCTATACGCTGGAGAACTGCGATAACGCCGAGAACAGCTTCCAGGCGAAAGAAGAAAAGGACGGCGGCTATCCCGGCACCGTTCAGGGTCAGTACGATTATATTCACGATTTAATGCAGTCCGTTATTGATGTGCCTGACCGTCGCGGCAAGGGCATCTTTTATTGGGAACCGACCTGGATAGCCGTTCCGGGCACCACGTGGGCCACCAAAACCGGCATGAAATATATCCATGACGAGTGGAAAGAGGGTAACGCCCGCGAGAATCAGGCGTTATTTGATTGCCAGGGGAAAGTGCTGCCGTCAATAACGGTATTTAACTAGTTTTTATCTCCATTCAGGACGTTTTAAATATGAATAAATTTGCGCCTTTAAGTCCAAAGGTCGCGGCGTTATTGCATGGCGCCGACTACAACCCGGAGCAATGGGAGAATTACCCCGGTATTATTGAAAAAGATATTGCCATGATGCAGCAGGCGAAATGTAATGTCATGTCGGTGGGGATATTTAGCTGGGCGAAACTCGAGCCGCATGAAGGAGAATATGATTTTGCCTGGCTGGACAGCATTATTGAAAAACTCTATGCGGCGGGCATTCATATATTTCTCGCTACGCCGAGCGGCGCGCGTCCGGCATGGATGTCGCAAAAATATCCGGAAGTGCTGCGCGTCGGGCGCAACCGCGTCCCCGCGCTGCACGGCGGGCGTCATAACCACTGCATGTCGTCTCCGGTCTACCGCGAAAAGACGATGAACATTAACAGCCTGCTGGCGGCGCGCTATTCGCATCATCCGGCGGTGCTGGGCTGGCATATCTCCAACGAGTACGGCGGCGAATGCCACTGTAGACTGTGTCAGGAACGCTTCCGCGACTGGCTAAAGGCGCGCTACAAAACCCTCGACGCGCTGAACCATGCGTGGTGGAGCACCTTCTGGAGCCATACCTACACCGACTGGTCGCAGATTGAGTCCCCCGCGCCGCAGGGGGAAGTGTCGATTCACGGCCTGAATCTTGACTGGCGCCGCTTCAATACCGCGCAGGTCACCGATTTTTGCCGGCATGAGGTGGCGCCGCTGAAGGCCGCCAATGCCGAACTGCCGGTGACGACCAACTTTATGGAGTATTTCTACGATTACGACTACTGGCAGCTGGCGAAAGCGATCGACTTCATCTCCTGGGACAGCTACCCGATGTGGCACAGGGAGAAAGACGAAACGCAGCTGGCCTGCTATACCGCCATGTACCACGACATGATGCGCAGCCTGAAGGGCGGTAAACCCTTTGTGCTGATGGAGTCCACGCCGAGCACCACTAACTGGCAGCCGACCAGCAAGCTGAAAAAACCGGGGATGCACATTCTCTCGTCGATTCAGGCGGTGGCGCACGGGGCGGATTCGGTGCAGTACTTCCAGTGGCGTAAGAGCCGCGGGTCGGTGGAGAAATTCCACGGGGCGGTTATCGATCACGTGGGGCATCTTGATACCCGCGTCGGGCGCGAAGTGACGCGTCTGGGGGAGATGCTGGCGCGTCTGCCTGATGTGGTGGGGTGCCGCACCGACGCGCGCGTGGCCATTATCTTTGACCAGCAAAACCGCTGGGCGCTGGACGATGCCGAAGGCCCGCGCAACATGGGGATGGAGTACGAAAAAACCGTCAACGAACACTATCGTCCGTTCTGGGAAAAGGGCATCGCGGTTGACGTCATCGACGCTGACGGCGATCTGAGCCGCTACGCGCTGGTGATTGCCCCCATGCTCTACATGGTGCGCGAAGGTTTCGCCGAGCGGGCAGAAGCCTTTGTGGCCGCGGGCGGGCATCTGGTGACGACCTACTGGAGCGGGGTAGTGGATGAGACCGACCTCTGCCACCTCGGCGGTTTCCCGGGCCCGCTGCGCAAGCTCCTCGGCATTTGGGCGGAAGAGATTGACTGCCTGGGTGACGGAGAGCGAAACCTGGTTCAGGGGCTGGCGGGCAATGCGGCGGGCCTGCAGGGGCCGTATCAGGTCAGGCATCTGTGCGAGCTGATCCACACCGAATCCGCACAGGCGCTGGCAACCTACCGGGATGATTTCTACGCCGGTCGCCCCGCGGTGACGGTCAACCGCTTCGGCAAAGGCAAGGCGTGGCACGTGGCCTCGCGCAACGACCTGCCGTTCCAGCGCGATTTCTTCGCCGGAATTATTGACGAGCTGGCGCTGCCGCGCGCGGTCGAGGGGGAGTTCCCACCGGGCGTGGTCGCGACGGCGCGTACGGATGGCGAAACCGCCTGGGTGTTTGTGCAGAACTACACGGCCCAGCAGCAGCTCATCACGCTGCCGCAGGGTTATACCGACTGCATGAACGATGCCGCCGCTGCGGGCGATATCGTGCTGCTCCCCTGGGACTGCCGGGTGCTCAGGCGTAAAGCGTAGTTGATTTTCTCCCTCTCCCTGTGGGAGAGGGTTGGGGTGAGGGCATCAGACCGCACCGTCCCGGCAACAAGGCACAAAACGCCTGCTCTACGAGCGGGCATTTTTTTATCTGAATAACAGAGAGGCGTATTATGGACAGTCAAATTACCCAGCGTTTAATTCCGGCATTTGGCGGCGACGATAATATCGAGCACGTCGAAGCCTGTATTACCCGCCTGCGCGTGACGGTAAAAGATTTAAATAAGGTCGATTCACAGGCGTTACAGAATGAAGGGGCGCTGGGGGTGATTATTATCGGTCAGCAGGTGCACGCTATATTCGGCAGGCAGTCTGATACATTACGGAAATTATTAGACGAACATTTTAATCAGTAAATATAAAAAAGGGATAGCCAACGTAATGGCTATCCCTGAGCAGAGATATAGGCTGCAAATAGCTGGAGATACAATAATGATTAACGCTTTTTAAAAATGAAAACTTACCACCAGGCTTCGACCTGTACCCCAAAGTTCCAGGTATTATTCGCGGTACCATCTTCGAAGGATTGCCCTTTTTCGGAATCATTCAGGTAAGAGGCAAAGACGCGGAGTTCAGGACGCGACATAAAATCAGGTCCATCTGCCAGCCCCAGCGCGATGGTGTACTTCTCGCCGCTCTGCTTGTACTTAGAGCCGTCGGTGTAGGTATCTTGCTGGTAGAATCCGCCCACTTCGCCAATCAAACGCACGTATTCGGTGAACTGGTACTGCGCGCGGCCCACCAGCGACACCAGGCGGGATTTGTCCGTGTACTGCGTGGTGTCGTCCGCCGAGCCCCAGGTCAACACGTGGTTGAAGGAGAATTTGTCGGTAATCGGAATTAAGCCGGTGTTAATCACGCGGTAGCCGGTGGCGTCGTTGACGTAGTTCCACATGTCGTACCAGCCGCCACCCTGAGACACCATGTTCTGGGCCAGACCTTTATTGGCGTACTGCAGCACCAGCTTGTTAAAGCCGCCAAACATATCCTGGCTGATCTCACCGGTGACCATCACGCCGTTATCGGCTTCGTACAGCCCGCCGTACTCTTTCTGCTTGTTGGTCGGGTTTGGCATGGCGTAATCAATGCCCACTTCCGTCCACGCGCCCGCCCACGGCTTCCAGCCCGCATAGCGAAGGTCGATGTAGTTGATGTTAACGTCGCTGTCGCCATCCACACGGTAGTCCACGTTGTTGGCATCGCCGCGGATCCACGCAACGGAGACTGCGCCCGGGCCAAGCGTGTAGTTCTCGATACCCGCACCGGAGCCGGAAATATTCCAGTATTTGGTATCAATGATGTGCAGGTCATGGCGCTGGTAGTAGCGCTTACCGCCCCAAATCACCGCATTGGGATCCCCGGGGATCAGCCCCTTGATCTGCAGGTTAAGCTGGCGCAGGCCGAACTGGGCATCGTCATCTAAGGTGGTTTCATTGTCGTTGGAGCCGTCTGAGACCATGCTCACCATGCTGTCGAGATAGAAACTGACGTCGTTTTTTTTGTACACCTCGGAGCCCAGCTCCAGTTCGCCGTAGGTATCGGCCTCGTTACCCAGACGGCCAATTTTGTTCTTTTGCCACTCCTCCATCCCACCATCCCGTGAGACGCCCACGCCGGAGCGAAGATATCCATGAAAATCAATCGGTACTGAAGACGCTGCAAACAGCGAAGAAGATGCCAGTGCGGCAGCCAACGCAACAGATACAGAGCGGATCGTCGTGTTCATTGTAACCCTCTTATTGTTTTGTAATACGTTCACAAATCCGCTGTCATAAAATGCCTAAACCCGTTAACTGGCAATTACGCGATCCTAAATGTGTGATTAACAGCAAATAAAATAGACAATTTTGTGACGAGTAATGAGATTGGATACAAATTATGGCATTGTGAGCGTCGTACTTTTTTATGGCGTTATGCCCACGGCGAGAGGGTGGTGAGCGTTTTTTTTCAGCACCCCTGTTACAATCAGCGCATAACAACATAAGGAACCGGACCATGAAGTCGAAAAGCGCAACGTTAGAGGACGTGGCACGCCATGCGGGCGTCTCCTATCAGACCGTGTCCAGGGTACTGAATAAATCTGCCAATGTATCCGACGCCACGCGCAGCAAGGTGGAGAAATCCATAGAGTTATTGCGGTATGTACCCAACCGACTGGCTCAGCAACTGGTGGGCAAGCAGAGCCAGACCGTTGGGCTGGTGACGATTTCGCTGGCGCTGCACGCGCCTTCGCAGATTGCGGCGGCGGTGAAACGCTATGCCAATGTGGAAGGCTACCAGGTTCTGATCTCCATGATTGATGAGAACGTCAACCACAGTATTCAGGATTCTATCAACGAGCTGAAATCCCAGCTGGTGAGCAAGGTGATCATCAACGTGCCGCTGGAGGCTGAAGCGGCGCAGAAAATCGCCACCGACAACGACGATATCGTCTGCCTGTTTCTTGATGTAGACCCGTACAGTTCAGTGTTTAACGTTTCGTTTAACCCGGCGGATGGCACCCGCGCCAGCGTCAAATATCTTTACGAACTGGGGCATCGGGATATTGCCCTGCTGGCGGGTCCGGCATCCTCCGTATCGGCACAGCTGAGGCTAAAAAGCTGGCTCGAAACCCTCAAGGGTTACGGCCTGGAGCCTGCGGCGGTGATCCGCGGAAACTGGGACGCTCAGAGCGGTTACGCCGGTGCCTTGCAGATGCTGCGTGAAGCGGGGCAATTTACCGCCGTGCTGGTGGCTAACGACCAGATGGCGCTCGGCGTGCTGAGCGCGTTCCATCAGCAGCAGATTTCAATTCCGGGCGAAAAGTCGGTGATTGGCTACGATGACACCTATGAAAGCGCGTTCTTCTACCCGGCGCTGACGACGGTATCTCTGGATTTAGATCTGCAGGGTAAAGAGGCGGTACGCCGCATACTGGACAGCGGTGAAGATAATGCCCAGCGTATGTCCTCGATTTTACCTGCCCGTCTGGTGGTGCGGCAGTCCACCGGGCCAAAAGGGGAGAAGGGGAAAAACCTGCAGGCGCTTGCCCAGCAGCTGCGTGAGATCGCGCATCAGCTCGGCGATGGTTAGCTGAGTGAGCACCTCATTCGAATGAATGAGGTGCTCACAGGATCACTCCAGCCCCAACGTGTACTGGGCGATTTTGAAGTAGATAATCAGCCCTGTTCCGTCGATAAGCGTCGCGATAAACGGTGCGGAGACGACCGCCGGGTCAATGCCGCAGCGCTTGAGCACCATCGGGATCACTGACGACACAATCGCACTCCAGAGCGTAATGCATACCAGCGTCAGGCTGACGATAAGCGTGATTTCCAGCCCAATCCCCATCATCCAGGCGCGGATACATCCGGCGATACCGAGCGTGGCGGCAATCATCAGCGAGGTGGTCATCTCTTTACGCAGCACGCGGCCAACGTCGCGCAGACGCACTTCCCCCAGCGCCATGGCGCGCACCAGCGTGGAGGTGATCTGCGTCCCGCTGTTGCCGCCTGTGCCGATCAGCAGTGGAATAAAGAACGCCAGTGCGATGGCGGACTCCAGCGCCTCTTCAAAATGCTGGATCACCGAGCTGGTGTAGGCTTCCGCGACAAACAGCAGCAGCAGCCATACGGAGCGTTTCTTCCACAGGCTTAAGGCGCTGGTTTCCAGATAGGGCTTCTCCAGCGGCAGCGTCGCCCCCTGAAGCTGGGCGTCTTCGGTGACGTCATCTTCCAGCAGATGGGCGATTTCGCGCTCGGTCAGGCAGCCGACGAGCTTGCCGTGGGTCACCACCGGCACGACGTCCGCCTCGCCGTGGGCCAGAAGTCCGGCGACATCGGCTCGTTCATCTTCCGGTTTGACCTGCAAAAACTGTGAAATCATCAGGCTTTTAATTGGCTGCACGGTATCCGTGACCTGCAATAATTTGCGTACCGCAATCATGCCCGCCAGGCGTCCATGGTCTTTAATAAAAATATGCGACGGAATATCATCGTCTTTTAATTTTTCGAAGAATTGCTCGCGCGCCAGCGCCACGCATAATGAAACGTCGAGGACAATAAAATCGGTATTCATATATTGCGCGACCGCGCTGTCATTGAATGCCAGGTTGTGGTTGTGAATAGCGTAAGACATAGTGAATTCCCTTTGAATAATAAAATCTCTCAGGGGCGAGCAAGACAGGGCATGTCGGAAAGGAGATCCCCACGTCCTGGGTTCAGCACTGTACACCGTATCCCGCAAGGGAAGTTATACTGACAAAGCCTTGATTCGACAGTGCCTGTTTTACCCTGTGCCGGTTCTCTCGAACCCACCAGAGCGATAACGTGTATTTGTACAGGAGCTTCGCCATAACGAGATCGTTGTAAAGCGTGAGGAATAATACGCCTGTTTAAATTTATCGCTCAGGAAATTAAATAATGTTTAAGAAAGGTTTAGGTAAATCTTATTGATAAAATGTTGAGGGTTTATTTAAGGTTATTCCTTTTAAATGGAGGATTAATTAACGGGGGAAGGAAAATGGCGTGGTTTGATAATCTGCTGAATCATTTTGCGCTTTATCCGGCACATCTGTTCGCGCTGTTATTCGTAATGGCGCTGAGCAAGTCCACGGTGCTGATCTCCTCCGTGCTGCCGCCCGCCTCGGTGATGCTGCTGGCGGGCATCGGCGTCAGCCAGGGGAGCATGCACTTGGCGCTGGCGTGGCTCGCCGTGGTGCTGGGGGCAACGGCGGGATCGGTGCTGAACTACCATATCGGCCAGCTGATGGGGCACACCCGGCTTGTCGCGCGCTTTACGGCGAAGCATGCCGCTACGTTTTTACGGGTTCAGCATCAGCTGCAAAAAAACGGTGTCATCGTACTGTTTACGTCGCGCTTTCTGGCGGTGTTGCGTTATGTCGTGCCGCTGGCGGCAGGGATGCTCAGGCTGAACGCCGTCAAAGTTTACGCCGTCAGCCTGCTTTCCGCCTGTGCATGGGCGGCGCTGTATGTCGGCGCGGTCACCGGCATCAGCGCCTTTTGAGTTACAGACTCCCCATTCCGCCGTCCACCAGCAGCTCCGTTCCTACCGTGTAGCTCGACTCGTCGGACGCCAGATAGAGCGCGGCTTTTGCCAGCTCCGTCGTCGAGCCCATTCTGCCGAGCGGCACCAGCTTGATGATCTCCGCCATCATCGCGTTAAGCGTCTCTTCGCTTAAGCCCGTCTTCGTAAATGCCGGCGTTTCCACCGGACCGGGGCTCAACCCGTTGACGCGGATCCCGCGCGGCAGCAGCTCCGCCGACAGCGTACGCGCCAGCGACAGGAGGGCGGCCTTGCTCGCGGCATACACGCTGCTGGTGGGCAGGCCGATGCGTGCGCTCACGGAGCCGCAGAGGATCACCGACGACGGGTTATTCAGCAGCGGCAGCAGCGCCTGAATTAAAAAGAACGGTCCCTTCAGGTTGATGCCCATCAGGCGGTCCCACGCATCCTCCTGCCAGGCTTCCAGCGGCGCGTGCGTCACGTCGCCAGCGTTGAGAAACACCGCGTCCAGGCGTGGCCAGCGAGCGGCGAGAGTTTCCGCCAGCGCTTTTTGCGACGCGATATCGCCTGCGTCGGTTGGGATCACCCAGGCCTTATCGCCCAGAATGCGCTCTGCTTCGGCGAGGGTGTCCGGGTTGCGTCCGGTCACGGCGACGCGCGCCCCTTCGGCGATAAACGCCTGCGCGGTGGCAAGACCAATGCCGCTGGTACCGCCGGTAATCAGCGTATATTTATCGGTTAAACGACCCATGTTCTTCTCCTGAAATGTCACTGGAGAAAGCACTATAGAAACGTTAGTATCGAAAGGAAACCAGGTACCAAATGGATACTAACGAGGCAAGAGGTGTGCTATGGCAGAAATGCTGGAGGTGTGCTGCGAAAAAAAATCTGAGGCGTATACCTGCCCGATGACGCAGTTTGTCAACCTGATATCCGGTAAGTGGGCGATCCCCATTCTCTATCGCCTGATTGTGTTCAACACGCCCGTACGCTTTGGCGATCTGCTGCGTGCCGCTGCCCCCATCACGCAGAAAGAGCTGACGAAGCAGCTCCGCCTGTTTGAGCAGCGCGGGCTGGTGACGCGGACGGTCTACCCGGAGATCCCCCCGCGCGTGGAGTATCAAATTACCGAGCTGGGGTTAACCCTGCAGGACGCACTTTCGCCGCTGGCCGCCTGGATGAGCGAGTACGGCGACCAGCTGAAGCGTTAGGCCAGCGTTTCTGGAGTGGGGGCGGTGATGTAGCGTAAGAACCGGCCCCGTTGAGGGCTGGTATCGTTACCGCATTTTATTAATGCATAGAGCAAAAGGCGACTGCACGTTGCCGATTAGCCACGCGTTTTTCAACGGGCTGAGCCGCAGTTGTCTGCTGGCCCCTTTCGGAGCATATAAAAAGCTTTTTTTGAATATTTCATCCATTGCACTGTCTTTGATGTTCTTTATATAGGCAAAACTGTGCAAGGTAATTTCATCGGGAGAGAGTGCGTTCCAGGCAAACGCAATGCTGCGGGAAATTGTCTGCTTCTCTCCTGGAGTGTTGATCGTGCCCGACAGCGTTGCTCTGCCCGTATTATTTTTGAATAGGCGAAAATTAACTTCAACGACAGACGCAAAGTCCGGTTCCCGGTGGTCATACTGGATTAAGGCAGAGCAGTTAACCCTTATGCCAGGAGAGGTCTGGTGGTGATAAAGAACCGCACCGCAGCCAGCGAAGAATATGACTGTCAGGGCGGCTATAAAAGCGTATTTAAATCTCATCATTACTTTCATGCCCGGACCAGTAGAAGTTGAGGCACGAGAGATAGTTATTTTCATCAGAAGTGCAGCTGCTGATGAACGCTCGTCCTTTTTTTCCAAAAATATAAGACTCTGAAGCCTGATAAAGAAAAGAGGTGCCGCTCAGGCATAGCATGTTTTCTTTCGCGGCAAGTTCAAGGAAAAGCTTCTTTTTCTTTTCAGAAAGGGCCACTGAGTTTTTTTGCACGGTATAGACAGGGCAACTTTGATAGTTAAACAAGAAATAGCGCGGAATATCTTCTCTGTTGGTCACAACGGACTGCGAGAGCAGATAGCCACAAGCGGTTAATAAAACGCCCATAGCGGCGATCGACAAGA
This sequence comes from Enterobacter cloacae complex sp. P47BA, assembly GCF_014930485.1. Classification (NCBI taxonomy): domain Bacteria; kingdom Pseudomonadati; phylum Pseudomonadota; class Gammaproteobacteria; order Enterobacterales; family Enterobacteriaceae; genus Enterobacter; species Enterobacter cloacae complex sp. P47BA. Next base: position 161,939 of record NZ_JADBRF010000007.1, read on the forward strand.
TGAAGATCAAATAGTTTAGGGAGGAATAACGCGCGAAGTTGCTTACCTTGTCTGCAAATCCGGATTCACTCTTCCCGGCGTTGTCTTGCTTTTCCGAAGAGAGCACGGGTATTTGTGCGGCTGCCTTGCTCGTCTCACTCAGTTGAAACTGTACATCAATATCTGCATTAAACATAAACCCTACTCGGGGTATGGTTACAATGCATTCTCGCCTCATTCCTAACAGTGTTAAGTGCTTTCTTAACTCAGATATATATTTATTCAGCGTATGGCCTGAAGAGCGAAGGCCGTTTGCATCCCAAACGCACTCCAGCAGTTTGTCCCGGGTCAGCGTGTGACCTCGCATTTCCAGCAGCAGCGTGAGGAGGCGCTTCATGGTCAGGGTCAGGACGATAGCTGAACTCTCGTCTTCGTAAGACCACAAACACCCATCCTCCGGGCGAAATCGTACCGTCGAATCAATCCAGAAAACCATTCCAGCGTCCTGTTTGCCCGTTAAGGGTGGTTAAAAAAATGCTTTATCTGTTTATAAAATCGTCAAATGCAAGATTGCGGCAGTTTAGCACAATCTGAATATGCCCCCTTCTACCAGAGTTAATTTTTGTAAAAAACCGTTTTAATGGATTATTTATTTGTAAATGAATCAACTGACGATACATGTGGCTTTATGGCATCTGGCGTTGTTAGGCTAGGTCGCAGAAGTGATTGAACGCGAGGCACTAGCGGGACTGGTGGGATGCGTTAGCCCCATCCAGCAAAGGAATATCGACATTATCAATGTGGCTTCGTATTTATTGATTCAAACCGTGGCAACCGATCTAAAGAGGAGGGGGAAAAACCTTGTTAATAAACTGTGGGATGTGGAGCTGTTATGCATGTTAATAGCCGACGTTAGTATAAAACAATCTTCTTTTTTTGAGATGAATAAAGGAGATAGAACTTCATGATTATAACTGGAGGTTTAACTGGAATGAATTTAATCAAAAGCCGCTTATTGGTATAATATTCTGAATTTTTGTTTTTAAGTGGTGTTATGTGCTGGTTCGTGCTTTTTATTTTCGCATTTAGACTTATGGTTTACATAAATTGATGTTTTGATTCTCCCGGATCTATATTAGCCGCATAGAATCTAAAGGTTTTATTAAAACGGAATGAACACTGTAATTTTCCAGCGGTTTAGTGGAGGTGCAGCACAATGAAACGATTAGGTTATTTACTGGGGAGCGATTCTGAAGGGGTGTTCTTCATGAAAGAGCAGTCCCTGTTGATACCTTTAAACATTGTTTCAAAACCCGTTCGTTTGAGAAGGACGATGTTTCATTTGCTGGATTTTATCCTGGAGAAAGCAAATACGGGTCTCATACCTGATGACGAGATCATGCGCAATGTCTGGGAGGGGTATGGCCTTAAAGCATCCACTCCACGTTTATGGCAAGTCATGAACGAATTAAAGAAAAAACTGACGAATCTGGGGGTTGAACCAAATTTTATCACCCGCGTAGAAGGTAAAGGCTATATTGCAAATCGTGCAATTATGGAACCTGTTTACATCAGGGCATCCTTTATCTGGCAAAGCAGTATGGTGAGTGATAATAAAAAATCGTTATTACTGAAATCTTCAATAAATTAGCGTCTTCTGCATGAAGTTATCACCCTTGCGGTTAATCGTACAAGGTGAGGGGTTAGCATGCCTGGCTGATGCGAAGGCGAATATTTCAAGAGTGTGAATGATGAAAAAATACAATTTCGGATTTATTAAGATCTATATTTTAACCCTGGTTATCATCGGCCTGATGACAGGCTGGTGTTTTGTAAACTTCAAAAAACCGACGTTCGTGATTGTTGATACCGACAGGGTGCTTGCGTCCTCCTCACTGAGTGAACAGGAACAGGCGCGAATGAATGCGGTACTCGATTCGGTGCGTAATTCTGAGCAGGAGGCTGAAAGCCTCTACGCCACGCTGTCGGCTGACGAAGCCAAAGAGACAAAAATGGTCGATCAGCAGATTTTGCGTCAGGTCATTGAAAAAAACCGTCAGCTGGCCCGGCAGGCGACGATGCTTGAAATTAACAAGGCTGTTAAAAACGTTATCACTGCCAGGGGTTATCCGTTGGCGGTAGACAGTTCGCTGGTGCTAACCAACGATCAAAGCCTGGATATTACCGATCAGGTTATTGCGGCGTTAACTGTTACCGAAGTCAATTTTGGACCATTGCCTGAAATTAAAGTCACTCGCTCTGAGGAGGAGTAATTCCTGCTACTGATGAACAGGGCCGCGCCAACCCGTTGTTGGCGTGTTTCAGGGTATTTAACGCGGAGTATAACGAACGTAATAAAGTTAATTATTTTGCCACCAATATTAGCGGTATTCGGTCTGACAGCACTGTTGTATGAGCGATGCAATGCCTGGCATTACGCATCTGCACGCATGTGTTGTGAGTTTGTATTTATCTGTACTAACGCATGGCAGGGATATTTCTCTGCCCTCAGGGATTTTTTTAATCGAGAATAAGCTATGAATAAAATATATAGACTCGTCTGGGATAGTTCTCGTCAAATGTTAATACCGGTTAGTGAACTTTCTCCCTCTCATGGTAAAAGCAGCGTTGTGGGTGCCGTTAAGGAAAAAGGGCACGCTGTATTCCGTCTTAAGAAATTATATATTGTACTGGCTGCATTGCAGGGGCTGCTGTTTGTGCCTCAGGCTCAGGCATTTGTGCAATCCGGAGGAGCATATTGCACAAATGGCACTCAAGATAATGGGGGGACTACAGTAACTGCTGGAAATTGTGTACTCTCAAATACAGCCGATGGAAATGCGAGCATCGCTATTGGTACCGGTGCACGCTCTTCAAATTTATCTGTAGCACTTGGATTAAATGCTCTGGCCGGTAACACGCGTACAATTGCATTTGGTGATAATGCGCAAGCTCTGGGACAAGAGTCTGTTGCCATCGGATATAATTCTACAGCCAGAGGTACCAAGAGCGTTGTAATTGGAGCGGGTGCTTCAAGCGTATTAACGGATGCGGGTGTTTCTATTGGCTACCATAACCAACTTTTAAATACCGTATCCTCAACGGCAGATAATTACAATTCAAATATGCTCGCAGTAGGTAATGAAAATACCATTGATGCCCCGGGCAGGAGCATGACGTTTGGCTCATGGAATAAAATTAGCGACTCTTCTTTACATGGTGGGCCTACAGACGGCGGTAGCCTTGTGATGGGGTTCCAGAATACTGTTACAAATTCGCATAACGCCTACGTTTTTTCTGGTCAGGGGGTAGTGAATAATTCCGCCAAGAGTGTTGTGATAGGTCAACACGCAACGGTTGAAAATTCAGACAGCGCAATTGTTATCGGCGGCGGGACTTTCGATGTAGCAACGCAAAAAGCGAACTCCAGTAAGGTATCCAACTCCGCGAAAGGTATTGCTGTTGGCGAACTGAGTGAGCTTACGAATGCCAGCGGCGGTATTATCCTCGGTAATAATGGCGCAGTTACGGCGTCTAACGGATTGATCCTCGGAAACAGCGGTAGCGTCTCAGCTGCCAGTGGAGTACTGCTCGGGAATAACGGCAAAGTAACCGCTACCAACGGTCTGGCGCTGGGCAACAATACCAGTGTAGGTAATGCCAATTCCGTGGCTTTAGGAGCCGGGTCTGTAACGAGTGCTGCAAATAAAACCGCCAGCGTCACGCTGGGCGGTAAGAGCTATTCTTTTGCGGGGACGAACCCCGACAGTACGGTGAGCATTGGTACAGCCGGAACCAGTGGAAGCGGTGAAATAAAGAGAACGCTGACCAATCTCGCTGCCGGTCAATTGACTGCAGCGAGTACTGACGGTGTAAACGGCTCACAGCTTTACGCCACCAACACGGCGCTCAACACCCTGTATGGTGACGTTAACGCCCTGGCTGACGACGCCCTGCTCTGGGATGCCAGTAAAAATGCCTACAGCGCTACGCATGGTACTGCGACCACAAATAAAATAACCAATGTGGCTGCAGGGGCGCTTAACAGTTCCAGTACCGATGCAGTGAATGGGTCCCAGCTGTTCACAACAAATCAGAACGTGGCGACGAATACGACTAATATCACAAAAAATACCCAGGCGATCTCCACGCTCGCAGATACGCCGTTAACATTCAAAGGTAATACCGGTTCGGTGGCAAAAAAACTGGGCGATACGGTGAACATTGTTGGCGGTGCGTCAACGGCGGGGTCATTCTCTGCCGCAAATATCAGTACGACCGTTGATAACCAGACGGGTAATCTGATTATACAGATGGCAGATAATCCGGTCTTTACCTCCGCAACGATCGGCGGAACTGCAGGTAATACCAAGCTGGACAATACGGGTCTGACTATTACCAACGGGCCGACTGTCACAACGTCTGGAATTAGCGCTGGCAGTAAGAAGATTACTAACGTTGCCGCTGCCGCACTGAACAGTAATAGTACTGAAGGGGTCAATGGTTCCCAGCTTTATGCGACGAATCAAAATGTAGCAACTAATACGTCCAACATTACTAACCTGGGTAACAAAGTAACGAATATTTTCGAGACGGGAACGAAGTATTTCCATGCTAAATCTAATGGCACTGACTCAAGCGCCTTAGGTGATGATTCCGTTGCCATTGGCATGGGCGCCGTTGCTAACAACGATAATGATATTGCGTTGGGAGCCGGCTCAAAGACGGCAAAGGCTGCTAAAACGGAAAAAACAACTCTGGCGGGGACTGAGTACTATTTTGCCGGTATAGATCCGAAAAGCACGCTCAGTATTGGCGATCTGGACAGCGAACGCACCATTACTAATGTGGCTGCCGGACGTCTGTCTGATAAAAGTACTGACGCTGTGAATGGCTCCCAGCTGCACGCCACTAATTCAGCGGTGAATACGCTGTACAACAATGTAAGCGGCCTACAGGACGATGCGTTGCTGTGGGATCCGACCCTGAATGCGTACAGCGCCAGCCACGGCACTACTGCGGTCAACAAGATCACCAACGTCATGGCCGGCGACCTGACGGATAGCAGTACGGATGCGGTCAATGGTTCTCAGCTCAAGGCCACAAATGACCAGGTCACAACGAACACCAACAATATCACGCAAAATGCGCAGGATATTGCCAATGTTGATAACAGAGTGACGAATGTCTACGAGACGGGAACGAAGTATTTCCATGCTAATTCTAATGGCACTGACTCAAGTGCCTTAGGTGATGATTCCGTTGCCATCGGTATGGGCGCCGTTGCTAACTACGATAATGATATTGCATTGGGAGCCGGCTCAAAGACGGCGAAGGCTGCTAAAACGGAAAAAACAACTCTGGCGGGGACTGAGTACTATTTTGCCGGTATAGATCCGAAAAGCACGCTCAGTATTGGCGATCTGGACAGCGAACGCACCATTACTAATGTGGCTGCCGGACGTCTGTCTGATAAAAGTACTGATGCCGTGAATGGCTCCCAGCTGCACGCCACTAATTCAGCGGTGAATACGCTGTACAACAATGTAAGCGGCCTACAGAACGATGCGCTGCTGTGGGACCCGACCCTGAATGCGTACAGCGCCAGCCACGGCACTACTGCGGTCAACAAGATCACCAACGTCATGGCCGGTGACCTGACGGATAGCAGTACGGATGCGGTCAATGGTTCTCAGCTCAAGGCCACAAATGACCAGGTCACAACGAACACTAACAATATCACGCAAAATGCGCAGGATATTGCCAATGTTGATAACAGAGTGACGAATATTTACGACACGGGTACGAAGTACTTCCATGCTAACTCGACCGGGAAAGATTCCAGCGCCATAGGTGATGACTCCGTTGCCATCGGTATGGGCGCCGTTGCTAACTACGATAATGATATTGCGTTGGGAGCCGGCTCAAAGACGGCGAAGGCTGCTAAAACGGAAAAAACAACTCTGGCGGGGACTGAGTACTATTTTGCCGGTATAGATCCGAAAAGCACGCTCAGTATTGGCGATCTGGGCAGCGAACGCACCATCACCAACGTCGCTGCTGGACGTCTGTCAGCCCTCAGCACTGATGCCGTGAACGGTTCGCAGCTTTTTGCAACGAACAGCGCAATTGAGAACATTTATGGTGATGTCCAGGGTCTGCAAAACGATGCGTTGTTGTGGGATCCCGCACTTAATGCGTTTAGCGCCAGCCACGGCGGCACGGTGATCAATAAGATCACTAACGTGGCTGAAGGCGAATTGTCTGCAACCAGTACCGATGCCGTTAATGGCTCCCAGCTTTATGCGACCAATGTCAAGGTGGAAAATATTGATAACCGTCTGATTGATGTAGAGGACGTTGTCTACGGCAGTATTGTACCGACGATGCGCTACCTGAAAGTGAACTCTACGGGAACAGAAGCGATGGCGACCGGCGCTGATGCCGTGGCGTTGGGACAAGGAACCCTGGCATCGGGTGATAATTCAGTGGCGACGGGTAATGGCGCCCACGCAACGGGAAGTGGGGCGATTGCTAATGGCCACAACGCGAATGCTGCAGGTGAAGGAAGCGTGGCGATAGGTGAAAACGCCAGCGTGACGGCCAACAACTCCGTCGCCCTCGGTGCGGGATCCGTTGCCGATCGTGAAAATACTGTTTCTGTAGGTGCTAAAGATAATGAACGTCAGATTACCAATGTCGCCGCAGGTACCGAAGATACCGACGCGGTAAACGTTGCGCAGCTGAAAGAAGTCAGTGGCGATGTCTCCAACATCGGCAACACGGTGAATAATATTTCCAACGGAACGGAAGGGATGTTCCAGGTGAATAATACCGATAACTATGCCAAGCCAGTGGTTAAAGGGAATAACGCCGTCGCAGGGGGGGCGGGCTCGAAAGCGTCGGGAAGCAATAGCATGGCAATCGGTACGCTCGCATCTTCGACGGCGGAAAATAGCGTTGCACTGGGTAACGGTTCTTCCGCTACGGCCACCAACTCAGTGGCCCTGGGCGCAAACTCGGTTGCCGATCGCATGAATACGGTATCCGTAGGGGTTGCCGGGGGGGAACGTCAAATCACGAACGTTGCCGCTGGTACTGAACTGACGGATGCCGTAAACGTAGGCCAGCTTAAGCAGACGGAAGCGAATGCTAACCAGTATACGAACAACCAGTTCAAAGCCTTAAAAAATATGGTGAACGACCAGAAGGATAAATTAAGCGCGGGTATTGCAGGCGCGATGGCGATGTCTGGTCTGCCTCAGCCTTATTCTCCTGGCGCCAGCATGGTCGGTATGGCGGGGGGTACCTATCAGGGGCAGTCTGCCATTGCCTTAGGTGTTTCCACGATTTCTGATAACGGCAAATGGGTAACAAAATTGTCTGGCTCGACAAATAGTCAGGGTGATTTTGGCGCGGCTATCGGCGTAGGCTATCAGTGGTAATTATATTTCCCCGCCTCCGGGCGGGGAGTATAAAAATTAAAGGACACAAAATGAAACTGCACATTAATAAACTGGCCATTGCCTTTTCAATGGCGCTGGTCGGCTGTACTCACTCTATCAGCGATGTGGATAAAGCAGGAAAAACGGCTTCACCTATTTTCCCGGATTTAAACCAGGCGGTAGTCGGAGAGGGGAGTTACGTTACGCTGGAGAATATTTCCAGAATAAAACCCGGCATGACCAAGCATAATTTATATGAAATGATTGGCGTTCCACATTTCAATGAGGGTGTATTAGGCGTAAAAGAATGGGATTACATTGTCCATATTCCCAACGCTGAAGGCGAAGAAATGACATGCCAATATAAGGTTCTATTTGATTCCCATATGAAAATTGGCAGCACTTGGTTTAAACCAGAAAATTGCCTAACGTTAGCAGGCAAAAAAACAAAAGGCGATACTTATAATAAAGATATCTCAGCGGAAGCCTTGTTCGCCTTCGCAGAGAGCAGATTAAGCCCGCAGGGTGTGCGTACAATTCGCCAGGTTGCGAAAGAGATTCAACAAACGAGTAACAAGCCTCAGAGTATCAAGGTCACTGGCCATACGGACAGAATTGGTTCGCAGGAGAAAAATTACCTGCTTTCAATGGCCCGTGCGCAGGCAGTAAAAGAAATTCTTATCGAACAAGGCATTTCTCCTTCTGCGATCGCGGTTGAAGGTATGGGATCGATGATGCCACGCGTGATGTGTCCAGGGCCTGTATCACCAGCCGTGATCGCCTGCCTGGCAGAAAATCGTCGAATTACAATAGAAGTAAAATAAGGAATAGCATATGAGCGCAAAAATGGCCTTGATTTCATCACAATTACTGTTAAATCCTGCGCACGCCGTCGCTGAGCAGGATTACAGACCGTTCAATACGATCAGCATGCCGGCCTATACGGTAATTAATGATGCACTCAAGAGCGCCTTTCCGCTGGTTAATGGAAAAGAGAATAAGCCATTGATGCGCCTCATATGCGATCTTGCCCGCGGTGTAAAACGTCAGGATGAGATCAATTTCATCCTGACGAAAAATAATGTCAATATCTCTTCCATTCCCGCTTCGGGGAACCCGCTTTCGCTGCTGGTGAATAGGGACAGTAAACATCAGCAAAAAGCTTGTGCATCGTGGCTTGCGATCTCCCTGCACAATAAAATGAACCTGGATGCATATAAGATAAAAAAGACGCAAGACGCAGATAATAATAAGAGCAAAACGTGGTCATTCTGGCCACTGATGAATCAAAGCAATAAACAGGAACCATCCGAGACTATCGAATGGGATAAAGCACGTTTCAACGAACTGGCCATCGATCAAATGGCCGTGGCGAAATCCACGGCCCAGTTTTATTCGCTAATAGCCAATGATTTGCAACAGAAATCTGAATATTCTTTTTCTGAGCTTAAACAAGATCTTGATACGTCGATTGCTAGCTACGCCGCCCAATATTTAAATGCGATTAAAATTAATGCTGAAACACTTCGGTCTGCTGGTATTGAAGTGAGTGAACTCTCAAGCGCAGGGTACAAAATAACTGATAATCAAGGGACTTCCCTTTCAAAAGAAGGTGATGATTTTCTTCTGGCTTATCAGCAAATCCCATGGCTTGGGAACGGGAAAATCATGGGTAAAGATTATTACATAACCGTTAATCTGGCTGCTGACGCAAAAGTGACTACGATACCCGCTGATTGATTATGTTTCATTCCATACAGGAAGTGTTATGAACCGTTCAATACTCATAGCCATACATTGCAAAAATCCCTATTTTACGCATGGGTTGAAATGCTTAATTGAGGAGCGCATCGCACCGCAATTAAGCCGCGATGGCCTGAAGATTGCCGTGGCCGAGAACCCTGCATTGTTAACGAAGCACCATGGGGTCTCGCGAATTATCAACCTTATTGATGTGCGTTACAATGGGGTAAATGAATTTATTACACCCCGCAGTGTCACCAGGGAGTCAGTAATATTCTCAATCATTCGTGATATTGTCAGGATTCAGGTTAGAGGCAAAGTTTACCTAATCAAAAATACCTTAAATTGTTTTCTGAAGGCAATCTATAATGTGTTAACCAATAAGGTAATAGCTTCAGATCACATTACTTCGTTTGCAAGTTTGTGCTTAACATTTACAGAGCGATACATCATGAATGCGATCATCGCGGGAAGGAGTATTCATGATATTGCACGAAGTCTGAATATGTGTGTGAAAACCGTCTACACCTACAAATATAGAGCCTTCACCAAGTGCGGAATCAAGACGCTGGCTGATGTTTTCATTGTTAAGAACACGATATTAAATACTGACAGTAAGCTGTAAATATTTTCTCTAACAGGGAGAGCGATCCGATGTACGATGAAGAAAAAAACATTGAGTTAACGGTTTCTGGAATAGACAGGGATGTGCTTTACGCCCTAAGTGCCATATCCAGAACCTTAGGCAAGACCAAGAATGAAGTTATTCTGGGATTGATAAATAAGGAGTTTCTCAATCCGATTACCACCTACGCAAAAAACAGTTTGCTCGTAAAGGCTATGGATAAGGATCTGTGTGAAAGGTTTGGCTGTACGTTAATGAGTGCCGATACCGTAAATGAACATGCGATTATCTCTGACCGATTTTACAAGGAAATTTTAGATTTGAAGACCGAGAGAGATGTTGATCTCCTCTTCAAAAAGAATATCTCTCTTATCGAGTTCAGGGCTAACCAGGTATGTAGTCGAAGAGCTTACACCCATCTGCCTGAAGGGATTTCACTTATCTTTGCACTGTTTATTGAGGTTGCCGTTTCCACGCCAGAGGTCATTAACCAGATTTGGGAAAATATTTTCAAACCGACTGACGTGGAAGGATATTTTCACAGCGATCTGCAGGAGATTGAGATGAAGATCGCATCCGTTTAAAGCCTGATGAGTAAGCCATCATCGCCGCCGGCGCTGACCTACAAGGCACGTCAACCTACCCGCTTTCAAAGGATTTCTGAGTCGACCGTTTGTACCCCCGCAGTAAGCGGGGTTATCCGGGACGGGGTACATGACCAACCTCATACTGGTGCTGCTGGAGTCGAAAGGGCTTAAGGCTCCAGTATATTTTTACCACATTGAGTGCGAAGCCTTATAGTTGATGAAATCAGTTTCACCCGAGAAATAGGGGAGAGGACCAAATTCAATTTTACTCTCTTTTAATTCATTAATGACCAGGTCGGTAATATCAATATCATCAGAACCTGACAAAATCAGAGAGCCATATCTGACAAGGCGTAATCCATGTATATTACCGAGCGCCTCGGCTGTCTCAATGGCCTGGTTGATAATCCTGGTTTTCGCCGTCCGCCTGGCCGTCTTCAACAGCTTATGAAGCCTTATCGCATTAGATTCCAGAGCCGCTATACGTGCTTCTTCCTCCAGATTTTCGTACCGTTTCAAGGCATTTATCTCTTCTTGCTTTACGACTTCTATTACTGATTCTATCCACGCCTTCTCCTGCTGCCTAAGCTCTGGCAAACTCATAACCTTCGCCAGATCAAAATAAGCAACGTTCTGCTCCGCCTGGCTCTTGCCGCAGCCAGAAAAAAGAGAGAGCAGTAGTACCATAGTTGTTGCGTAAAAACAGTATGATTTATTTATCATCTTTATTCCCTGTTTGTGGTCGGTCATATTAAATAAAAGCCTATGACTTCCTGAGTGTTATTTTCATGGTAAGTCTGAAGGCCCTGGTATATTACTTTTATGCTGAATTAAATTTCAAAAAACCTGTTTCATAAAAACAATTGACCAGCAGGGTTGAGGGAGGCAGTACGACGTTCTGAAAGAATGAAGTTTATGCATGTTAAGGTCTGAATAGCCTTGCATTTCACGCCCGGTAAGTTGGTGAAAGGGAATTTATTAATGAAGCGTTTTATTCTTATTATTCCTGTCTGCTGATGTTTTATATCACTCATACCGTTTTCGTTGCACCAGCGCACCCAACTTCGCACTTTGCGACCCCCATCCGCGCATTCTGTCACAAACCTGTCACACTCATTACGATGATTAAAAAAGCGAGGAATGAGGGATGAAAAAAGCACTACTGGCGATCGCCGTGGCAAGCGGTATCGCGCTCAGCTCCGGGGTACAGGCGCAGACCGCGCCGAAAGGCTATCAGCTGGAGCAGGTGTTAATCATGAGCCGTCACAACCTGCGCGCACCGCTCGCTAACAACGGCAGCGTGCTGGAGCAGTCCACGCCGAAGCAGTGGCCGGAGTGGGACGTGCCGGGCGGTCAGCTCACCACCAAAGGCGGCGTGCTGGAAGTCTATATGGGCCATTACATACGCGAGTGGCTGGCAGAGCAGGGGATGGTGAAGACGGGAGAGTGTCCGCCAGCGGATAGCGTTTATGCTTACGCCAACAGCCTGCAGCGTACCGTCGCCACCGCGCAGTTCTTCATTACCGGTGCGTTCCCGGGCTGCGATGTTCCCGTGCATCATCAGGAAAAAATGGGCACCATGGACCCGACCTTCAATCCGGTGATTACCGACAACTCGCCGGAATTCCGCGAAAAAGCACTGAAGGCTATGGAGTCCGAGCGGCAGAAAATGCAGCTTGGCGAAAGCTATAAGCTGCTGGAGCAGATGACAAATTACGCCGATTCCCCGTCCTGCAAAGAGAAAAAAGTCTGCTCCCTGGCAGACGCGAAAGATACCTTCAGCGCCGACTATGAAAAAGAGCCTGGCGTATCCGGGCCGCTTAAGGTGGGTAACTCGCTGGTGGACGCGTTCACGCTGCAGTATTACGAAGGTTTCCCGGCCGACCAGGTGGCCTGGGGTGAAATCAAGACCGACCAGCAGTGGCGCGTGCTGTCGAAGCTGAAGAACGGCTATCAGGACTCGCTGTTTACCTCCACCGAGGTGGCGCAAAACGTGGCGAAGCCGCTGGTGAAATATATCGATAAAACGCTGGTCACCGAACAGGCGAAAGCGCCTAAGATTACTCTGCTGGTAGGGCACGATTCGAACATCGCTTCACTGCTCACCGCGCTGGATTTCAAACCGTATCAGCTGCACGATCAGCAGGAACGGACCCCGATTGGCGGCAAGATTGTCTTCCAGCGCTGGCACGACAAAAACAGCAATCAGGAGCTGATGAAAATTGAGTATGTCTACCAGAGCGCGGAGCAGCTGCGCAAAGCCAGCGTGCTGACACTGCAGTCGCCCGCGCAGCGCGTGACGCTGGAGCTGAAGGGCTGTCCGGTGGACGCGAACGGCTTCTGTCCGGTTGATAAATTCAATGCGGTGATGAATAACGCGGCGAAGTAAAAGAGAACCCCCCGCATGGCGGGGGGAAACGCTTAGACGTTTTTACGTTCAATGGTTTGCTCGCCCCAGAAGAGCGAGTCTTTGTCCGTTTTTTCGAAGGCGCGAATCAGCACTTCATCGTTGCCTTCTTCCCAAATCTGCTCGGCCAGCTTTTCGTCGTAGTTCGCGACTTCAAAGATGGCTTCGGCAATCTCCGGAGAGGTGTTGCGTAAACTTGCCCATTCGCCCACGTGGTGAGCTTTGGATTCCTGTGTTGGCATACTTTTCCTCCTGTTGGGTTAGCCGTTCAGTTTTTTAGCGAGACCCGCGACGTATTCACCCTGATAGCGGGCGATAGAGAGTTCTTCATTGCTTGGCTGACGTGAGCCATCCCCACCGGCAATGGTGGTTGCGCCGTACGGCGTCCCGCCGCGCACCTGAGAAACGTCAAACAGCTCCTGCGCGCCGTAGCCAATTGGCACAATCACCATCCCATGATGAGCAAGGGTAGTCCAGGTTGAGGTAATCGTCTGCTCCTGGCCGCCGCCGGTGCCGGTAGAGCTGAATACGCTGGCGAGTTTGCCGTACAGCGCCCCGGATGCCCAGAGCCCGCCGGTTTGATCGAGGAAGGTACGCATCTGGCCTGACATATTGCCGAAGCGGGTCGGGGTGCCGAAGATAATGGCATCATACTCCGCCAGCTCCTGCGGGGTGGCGACCGGGGCATTTTGTGTTTTTCCCCCGGCTTTGGCGAACGCTTCCGCCTGCATGGTTTCCGGTACGCGTTTTACCACAACCTCAACGCCGTCCACTCTGTTTGCACCTTCTGCTACCGCGTGAGCCATGGTTTCAATGTGTCCATACATGGAATAATAGAGCACCAGAACTTTTGCCATTTTGCATCACTCCTCGTTGGTTTTTCTGACAGCGGATCGCTGCGTTCATTTAAAGATATGACATCACGGCCAGACTGCAAAAATGAACGGCATTTCTTTGATTTATAACAACATGATTACAATAAGGTGCTGTAGCAAAATGAAACAACTTTCTGGTCGTCGAATTTTAAAATGATAAGAAAGGCTTATAGATTTCCGTCGCGTTATCTGACCCGAAAGGCGGATATCATGTTGCAGAATATTACCCGTGGCTTGCCGGATAGCCTCAGTCCACTAAGCTTAGTTTCACGCGGCACAGATAAAGGCCCTGTCCTTTAGCCGCGAGGTGAAAGAATCCTCTTTTACTGAATGCAATATGATGTCTAATGTTTCACACTCTGGAGGTTAGAGATGGCAAACCATCGTGGTGGTTCAGGTAATTTCGCTGAAGACCGTGAAAGAGCATCAGAAGCAGGTCGTAAAGGTGGCCAGTCTAGCGGGGGTAACTTCAAGAACGACCCTCAGCGCGCATCAGAGGCTGGTAAAAAAGGGGGTAAAAATAGCCACGGCAGCAATAAGTAGTACGCCGGGTTGACACCCTGCCGCCGGGTTTCCCGGCGGTTTTTTTATGTCTGCAACATTGAACTGTAACCAAAGGCAACGCACACTACAGAATTGATCTCACTTGTTGGTGTCGCATGTCCGTCTCACGCTTTAAATTCTCCATAAAACCGCAGGAAGCCATCCTTATTCTCATCACCATGTTCTGGGGCGGGACCTTTCTTGCCGTCCAGTACGCGGTGACCCTCTGCGATCCGTTCTTTTTTGTCGGCCTGCGCTTTGCGACAGCGGCGATAGCCGTGGGGCTGATCTCCCTTAAAACGCTGCGGGGTCTGACGCTGAAGGAACTCAAGGCCGGCGTGGCGATTGGGATTGCGATAGCGATGGGCTACAGCCTGCAGACGTGGGGATTGCAGACCATCTCCAGCAGCAAATCCGCTTTTATTACCGCTATGTACGTGCCGCTGGTGCCGCTGCTGCAATGGTTATGCCTCGGACGGCTACCGGGGCTGATGTCCTGCATTGGCATCGTGCTGGCGTTTATCGGCCTGATTTTATTAGCCGGGCCGGAAAATAACCTGCTGGCGCTGGGGCCGGGCGAGATCATTACCCTCGTCGGGGCCATTGCCATCGCGGCGGAAATTATTTTGATCAGCGCCTGGGCTGGGAAAGTGGACGTCAAGCGCGTGACGGTGGTGCAGCTCGCGACGGCGTCGCTGGTGGCCTTCGCGACGATGGTGCCAGCCGGGGAATCCGTGCCGCCGATGTCCACGGGGCTGGTGGTGGTCGCGCTGGGGCTTGGCATCTTCAGCGCCATTATCCAGGTGACCATGAACTGGGCGCAGCGCAGCGTATCGCCAACGCGGGCGACGGTGATCTACACCGGTGAACCGGTCTGGGCGGGCATTTTCGGGCGACTGGCCGGCGAGCGTTTACCGCTGCTGGCGCTGGTGGGCGCGGCGTTTATTGTCGCCGGGGTGCTGGTGAGCGAACTAAAGCTCAGAAAGCGGGGGCGTGAAGCGAGTCATTTGACTGCTGAAAAAGGTTTAGATTGAAAAAAAGCGCAACGTTACTTAGGATATGTACGGATTAAAACCGTACACGGTGATGTAAACCATGCCAGCACTTAAAAAACAGCGTATCGATCTTCGCTTAACGGACGAAGACAAAACAATGATTGAAGAAGCGGCGGCGATGACGAATCAAACGATCACCCAGTTTATGGTGAACAGTGCGTCAGAGCGTGCTGCAGAGGTCATCGAGCAGCACCGTCGTCTCGTGTTAAACGAAGCCTCCTGGAATGCGGTGATGGATGCCATCGACAATCCGCCAGAGCCAAATGAACGCCTCAAGCGCGCGGCAAAACGTCTTCGAAACATGGAGTGAAGCGTCTTGGCAAATCTCACGATTGAAATGTTATCAGAGGGAACCGACTATGATTTCGGGGATTTTGATTGTGATGAACCCTCGCTAAATGCCTTCCTGAGAGAACACCTGGTACGCCAGCACAATGGACGTATTCTACGAGCCTACCTGCTTAAAGAGCGCGACCATCCGCGCGTGCTGGGCTATTACACGCTATCGGGAAGTTGCTTTGAGAGAGCGATGCTTCCTTCTAAGACTCAGCAGCGTCGGATCCCTTATCTCAACGTACCCAGCGTGACGCTGGGACGTCTGGCTATTCATAAAGAACTACAGGGAAACGAGTGGGGGACAACGCTTGTTGCACACGCTATGCGGGTGGTTTACCTGGCGTCGCAGGCTGTGGGAGTACATGGAATATTTGTTGATGCCCTTAGCGAGCAGGCTAAACGATTTTATCTGAAGCTGGGGTTCATCCCGCTGGCAGGCGAAAACAGCCATTCTTTGTTCTTCCCGACAAAAGCTATCGAACGACTGTTTGAGCAGGCGTGATCGCTCTTAAG
The DNA here is from genome assembly GCF_014930485.1 of Enterobacter cloacae complex sp. P47BA. Lineage (NCBI taxonomy): Bacteria > Pseudomonadati > Pseudomonadota > Gammaproteobacteria > Enterobacterales > Enterobacteriaceae > Enterobacter > Enterobacter cloacae complex sp. P47BA. The sequence continues at coordinate 178,047 of NZ_JADBRF010000007.1, forward strand.
GAGCATGCAGGTCGGGTAAGGCGTAGCCGTCACCCGACATATCGATTTCATGAATCCTGATGCGCCGCGGCGGCCTGCGGCGCGGCAGCCATCCGGCGGCTCAGCAGGGCGTTAAGCAGGATCGCGCCGAAGGTCGCCGTACCAATCCCGCCAATCGTAAACCCGCCCAGCGTCAGGGCAAAATCGCCCGCGCCCAGCACCAGCGTGACGGCCACCATGATCAGGTTGCTGTTCTGGCTGAGGTCAACCCGATGCTGCACCCAAATGCGCGCCCCGGCCACGGCGATTAGCCCGAACACCACAATCGACGCGCCGCCGATGACCGGTGACGGAATGGTGTGGATCAGCGCGCCGAACTTCGGTGAGAAACCAAGAAGGATCGCCATTACCGCCGCCGCCACGAAGACCAGCGTTGAGTAGACCTTGGTCACCGCCATCACGCCGATGTTTTCCGCATAGGTGGTCACGCCGCTGCCGCCCACGGAGCCTGAGAGCATGGTCGCCAGCCCGTCGCCGACGAACGCGCGGCCCATGTACGGATCCATGCTGCGCCCGGTCATTCCCGCCACCGCCTTCAGGTGCCCTAAGTTTTCCGCCACCAGGATCACCGCCACCGGGGCGATAAGCATCATCGCCTGCGTGTTAAAGGTGGGCGAGGTCACCTGCGGCAGACCGAACCAGGCGGCCTGATGAAGCAGGGTAAAATCGACCGGCTTGCCCATACCGAACACGTTCGCCAGCAGGGCGTAGATCAGACAGGCGACAATCAGCCCGACCAGGATCAGCAGACGCTGGATCATCCCGCGCGTAAAGACTGCCACCAGGCCGATGCACAGCACCGTGATCACCGCCATCCAGCTTTCAAACGGCGAAGCGGAGACGCTTTTCACCGCAATCGGCGCGAGGTTCAGGCCTATCGCCATCACCACCGCGCCGGTAACGACGGGGGGCATCATCCGTTCGATCCAGCGCGTGCCGATCTTCATCACAACGAGACCAATCACGGTATAGACCAGCCCGCAGGCGATGATGCCGCCGAGGGCCACGCTCAGGTTGGGGTTGATCCCCTGGCCGTTAAAACCGGTAGTGGCGATGACCACGCCGACAAAGGCGGCGCTGGAGCCCAGGTAGCTGGGCACGCGCCCGCCGGTAACAAAAAAGAACAGCAGGGTGCCGATTCCCGACATCAGAATAGACAGGTTGGGATCGAGCCCCATCAGCATCGGCATCAATACCGTCGCGCCAAACATCGCGACCGCATGCTGGACGCCCATCACCATGGTTTGCCCGAGCGGGAGGCGTTCATCCGGCGCGACCACGCCTGCTTCAGTGGAGGTCGATTTCAACTGCCAGTGGGGAAATCCGAACATGGTCTGTCTCCTTAAAGCGCCTTAGCAGGCGGGTCGCATAAGCGCGTGGTAGCTGCGGTCAAACCACACCAGACCTTGCGGGGCGGGGTGGCGAATAATCGATACGATGTCGCAAAACAGAATGTCGTGAGTACCGACGCTGACCACCTGGCTGATGCGGCAGTCAAACGAGGCCAGCGCATCCTCCAGACGCGGGCAGCCCGTGTCGCCCGTCTGCCAGCGGGCGGCGGTAAAGCGTTCCGCCATCGGCGTTTTGCCGCCAAACAGATTGGATAAAGGCTCCTGTCCGGCGCTCAGGGTATTCACACACAGGGTGCGGTTTTCGCTGAACGTGGGCCAGACCGACGCGCCGCGGTTCAGGCACACCAGCAGGGTGGGAGGGGAATCCGTGACGCTGCATACCGCGCTGGCGGTGAAGCCCGCCATCCCCGCCGGGCCGTCGGTGGTGATGATGTTGACCGCCGCGCCGACGCAGGCCATGGCGTCGCGAAAGGTTTGTTTATCGAGTGTCATCACGATCGCTCCTTACGCCAGTCCGCAGGCATCGTCGAAGGTCAGGCGCGGCAGGCGTCCGTAAAGTTTGCGCGTATCGCCATAGCCAATGTTGATCAGCAGGTTGGTTTTAAGCGTTGTGCCGGTGAAAAAGGCCTCGTCGACCTTTTGTCGGTCAAAGCCCGACATCGGGCCGGTGTCCAGACCGAGTGCGCGGCAGGCGAAAATCAGATACGCGGCCTGCATTGAGCTGTTGCGAAAGGCCGTCTCTTCCGCCAGCGCGGGGCTTGCGGTAAACCAGCTTCTGGCATCGCCGTGCGGGAACAGCTCGGGCAGGCGCTCGTAGAATTCCCCGTCCCAGGCGACAATCGCTGTCACCGGGGCGGTAAGCGTTTTCTCGAGGTTGCCGCTGGAGAGCGCCGGGCGCAGCTTCTCTTTTCCCTCTGCGCTTCGCACAAAGACAATGCGCGCCGGTGAGCAGTTGGCAGACGTCGGGCCCCATTTCATCAGGTCATACATCTCGCGCAGCGTCTCGTCGCTGACCGGCATATCCAGCCAGCCGTTGTGGGTGCGGGCGCCGGTGAACAGCGTTTCCAGCGCGGCGGGGGTAATGGCTTCGCTCATTAAAGCTCCTTATAAAGCGGGTTCAGGGCTGTGCAGCAGGCTGGCAAGCCCGTTCAGCAGCAGGGTGTTAAAGGTGTCCGGTTCGGTGACGTTGCAGGCATGTCCGCCCTGGCGCATGACCGTTTTGTGGGCGTGCGGGAGGGCGGCGTGCAGTTCAGCGGAACAGACGGACGGCACCAGCACGTCGTCGGCGGAACAGATAATGTGAACCGGGCAGCGAATGCGTGCGGACTGGCGGCGGAAGTCGGCTTTTTTCAGGGCGCTGAGCCTGCGCAGCAGGTTGGTTTTACCCTGGAAATGGGCCAGCGCCAGCGCTTCTTCGGCCTCCAGACGCGGCGCGCGGGCGGCCATCCAGTCTGCCGGGTAGAGAAACAGCGGCTGCGCCTCGACCCACGCCTGCGCGCCGCCGGAATGCAGCAGCCGCTCGCGAACGTCAAAACAGCGGCGGGTGTGGGCATTGAGGGTCAGCCAGCCGTTGACGCACACCAGCGCGGTGAGGGCGTCGGGCCTGTCGACGGCCAGCTGCAGGCCGACCAGCGCGCCGAGCGCGTGCCCGACGACGCTGTAGCGCGCAATACCTGCGTCAGCCAGCGCCTGGGCGAGCTCGTCTGCCATCTGCGCAAGGCTGTAACCCTCCGGCAGGGTGTCGGGGTTATTGCCCGTTCCCCGCTGGTCATAGCACACCACCTGATACTCCGGCTCCAGCGCGGCCTGCTGGGGCAGCCAGTAGCTGCCGCTGCCGCCGAGACCGGAAATAAAGACCACCACGGGCGCACCCTCGTACGGCGGCGGCGAGACGGAAAGTTTCATGCCTGCCTCACTTCGCGATGTGCGCAACGGTGGCGATCTCAACCAGTGCGTCCGGTTTTACCAGCCCGCACTGAATGCAGAACCGCGCCGGTTTATCGCCGGGGAAGAACTCGGCGTAGATTTCGTTAATCGCGGCGTAGTTTTTCCAGTCGGTGATAAAGATGCTGTTGAAGGTCACGTCCTCCATGGTGCCACCCGCCGTTTCGATCACGGTTTTGATCGTCTCCAGCACGTGGCGGGTTTGCGCCTTTGGGTCGTTGATAAACACCACGTTGTTGTCTTTATCAAACGGCAGCGTGCCCGAGACATACACCACGCCGTCGGCGAGGGTGCCGGGGACGAACGGGGCGATGGGCGTGCTGGTGCCCGGCGGGATGATTACGGATTTCGGCATCGTGTGTCTCCTCAGGCGATACGGGCGAGCGGAGGATTCAGGGCGTCGCAGAAATCCGCAACGTTACTGACCCAGCCAAAAAAGGTTTCGATATTGAACAAAGCTGCCTTTTGGGCGAATTCCGGCCCGGCCTGATGGGTCGCGTCTTCCAGCACCACGCCGAAATACTCGAGGAAAAAGCCGTCGCGCAGGGTCGATTCCACGCAGACGTTGGTGGCAATGCCGGTGAACACCAGGTGGCGAATGCCCCGGCTGCGCAGCAGGCTGTCGAGCGGGGTGTTGAAAAAGCCGCTGTAGCGCGGTTTCGGCAGGACGATATCGCCCGCCTGCGGGACCAGCTCATCCACCAGCTGATAATCCCAGCCGCCTTTGGCCAGCAGCTTGCCCTGCAGTTCGGGCCGCTTGCGCATGGTTTTCAGGGCGTTCGACTTGTGGAAGTTGGGCGAGCCGGGGCCGCCGGCCTCGACGTACTGGTCATCCCAGCCGTTCTGGAACCAGATGATGAGCATTCCCGCCGCGCGCGCGGCGGCGACGGCGGTGTTGATGTTCTCGATCACCGGCCTTGTGGCGGAGACGTCGAACCCCGCCAGATCCAGATAACCGCCCTGGCTGGCATAGGCATTTTGCATGTCTACCACAATCAGCGCGCTCTGCTCCGGCGCAAAGGTGATGGCTTCCGGGCGAGCGTTTAAGGTCATCATTACGCCACCTCCTTCGTGACGGCAGGAATGTGGGCGCGGCACTGCATCAGCGGCTGGATGCGCTCGCCGAAGGTTTCCACGCCGGTGAGGAAATCATCGAAGGTCAGCAGGACGCCCTCTGCGCCGGGTACGGCCGCCACTTCGTCAAGCATTCTGGCAACGCTGGCATACGAGCCGACCAGGGTGCCCATGTTGATATTGACGGCGGAGGTCGGGTCGGCCATCTGACGCACGTTGGTGTCTGCGCCGGAGCGGGTATCCTTCTGGCTCTGCTCGGTAAGCCAGCTCAGGGCTTCGTCGTCAGCGCCGTCCTTATACCGTTCCCATTTGGCGCGTGCGGCGTCGTCGGTTTCGTCGGCAATGACCATGAACAGCACGTACGAGCCCACGTCGCGCCCGGTTTTGTCGGCGGCCTCCTTCATGCGCGCGGCGGTCGGGGCAAAGGCGGCAGGGGTGTTAACGCCTTTGCCGAAGCAGAAGTTAAAGTCGGCGTATTTCGCGGAGAATTCCATCCCCGCGTCGCTCTGCCCGGCGCAAATCACCTTCATCGGCACCGACGGCTGCGGGCTGACGCGGCAGTCGTTCATGGTAAAGAAGTCGCCTTTGAAGTCGCTTTTGCCGGTGCCCCACAGGTCGCGCAGCACCTGCACGTATTCGGTCAGGTAGTCGTAGCGACGGGAGAAGTAATCGTCCCCCGGCCAGAGTCCCATCTGCTCGTACTCCGGTTTTTGCCAGCCGGTGACCAGGTTGACGCCAAAGCGCCTGCCGGAGATGGAGTCGATGGTGGAGGCCATGCGTGCCACGATCGCGGGCGGAAGGGTGAGGGTAGCTGCGGTGGCGTAAATCTGGATCCGCGAGGTGACCGCCGCCAGTCCGGCCATCAGGGTAAAGGACTCCAGGTTGTGATCCCAGAATTCCGTTTTGCCGCCAAAGCCGCGCAGCTTGATCATCGAAAGCGCAAAGTCGAAATGGTAGTGCTCCGCTTTCTGCACGATGGCTTTGTTCAGCTCAAAGGTCGGCATGTACTGCGGTGCAGTGGTCGAGATAAGCCAGCCGTTGTTGCCGATGGGTACAAATACGCCAATTTTCATCACGAACCTCTCTTCATTACGTCGCAGGTGTAACGGTGGTTTTGCAAAGGCAATGCCAGTTTTGAAAACGCTTGTGTTATTAATGTGTTAATGGGAGGTTGGGGAATTGATGCCGCTAAATGTGGACTAAATGGTCAAAAACATTGCACAGAAAACAGTCACTCATGCGCGATGGGAGTGCAGAAGGTCGTGGCGAGGCGGGGGTTTTGCTATGCTGAGCGCAGGAAAGAAAATGGAGAGCGGAAATGACACAAGGCGCAGTGAAAACACCCGGAAAACGTTCGCAGGCGGTGAGCGCCAAGAAGCAGGCGATCCTCAGCGCCGCGCTGGAGACCTTTTCACAGTTTGGCATTCACGGCACGCGCCTGGAGCAGGTGGCGGAGCAGTCCGGGGTGTCTAAAACCAATCTGCTCTACTATTACCCGTCGAAAGAGGCGCTGTATGTGGCGGTGATGCAGCAGATCCTCGATATCTGGCTGGCGCCGCTCAAGGCATTTCGCGAAGAGCTGGCCCCGCTGGTGGCTATCGAGGAGTACATTCGCCTGAAGCTCGAGGTGTCGCGCGATTACCCGCAGGCGTCAAGGCTGTTTTGTCTTGAGATGCTGCAGGGCGCGCCGCTGCTACAGGCGGAGCTGACGGGGGATTTAAAGCAGCTGGTGGACGATAAGTCGGCGATTATCGCCGGATGGGTTGCCAGCGGAAAGCTGGCCCCGGTCGACCCGCAGCACCTGATCTTTATGATCTGGGCCGCTACCCAGCATTACGCTGACTTTGCGGCCCAGGTTGAGGCGGTGACCGGTAAAACGCTTCAGGACGAGGCGTTTTTCCAGAGCACCCTCGAAAACGTGCAGCGGATGATTATCGAAGGGATCCGCGTGCGTTAATTGCCCGGCGGGAGAGGGCAGCTTAAGTCGCCCTCTTCACACTGCATCAGCGAGGCCAGAAACGCCTCGCGCTCCACGGTTTTTTCCGCCAGGCACTGGTTAACAATCATTGGCTGGACGCTCCCGCCTTCCGTCCCCGAACCGATAAACGCGCAGTCCGCGTCGCGCAGGGTAATCCACGCCTGTTGCGCTTTTTTCAGCAGGTCGCGCTGGGGGGCCGCCGCGCGTTTGATGGCGGCCTGGTAGGTCTGGTTGAGTTTTTTATCGGCTGCCTGGTACTGTTGCGCGCTACAGGTGTTCAGTTCAAGCTGCGTAGTGGCGTTGTCGCACTCGTTGGCCAGCGCGCTGGTGCTGAGCAGCAGTGCCGCACCGGCGATAAGATATCGTTTCATATACTCCCCAATAAAATAAGGCTCCGTCTCCGGAGCCTTATTAGCACAGCGTTAGCCGATTGTCATCAGGCTGGCGTTACCGCCCGCCGCCGCGGTGTTGACGCTGAGCGAGCGCTCCACGTACAGACGCTCCAGCAGCAGGTTGGTTTCCCCGCGGGCGAAGCCCTGCACGGAAACAATCGCCCCGCTTCGGGCCGCCACCTGCTCGCACAGCTCGCGCAGCTGGTCGGAATCACCGTGGTAGATCACCGCGTCAAACGGCTGGGTCAGCAGGGCATCGGCCTTCGCAAAGCGAATGCGGGCCGAGACCGCTTTCGGCAGCTGTTTGGCGAGATCGCGATGCAGCGCATCGTCCGGCCACAGTACTTCACACCCGGTGGCCATCGCCGCGGCCAGCTGTACCAGCGCGTCCTGCTCGTTATCCGCCACGCACAGTACGTGCTCGCGCGGCATCAGCGTCCAGGTGTTGCGCTCGCCGGTTGGCCCCGGCAGCAGACGCTGGGTACCGGCCTGCGCCAGCTCGCCGTACTGCTGCGCAATCGCACGCAGTTCAGGACGTTTTTCCGCCCAGGCGATCAGCGCCTCCAGCGGCTGGGTCAGCACGGTTTTCAGCTGCGCATCCACCGGATACTCCGCATCCTGACGCGCCAGGGTGACTCCCAGTGCGTTCTCAGGACGGTTCGCCAGCAGACGATACAGGTAGAGCGGGCCGCCCGCTTTCGGACCCGTACCGGAGAGGCCTTCGCCGCCGAACGGCTGCACGCCCACGACCGCGCCAACCATGTTGCGGTTGACGTACAGGTTGCCGACTTTGGCCGTGCCGGTGACCTGCGCAATGGTCTCGTCGATACGGGTATGCACGCCGAGCGTCAGGCCGTAGCCGGAGGCGTTGATCTGGTCGATAAGCGCGTTGAGGTTGTTACGGTTGTAACGCACCACGTGCAGTACCGGACCGAAGACCTCTTTTTTCAGCTCGTCGAAGCTTGCCAGCTCAATCAGCGTTGGCGGCACAAAGGTGCCCGTACGCCACTCGCGGGCATCTTCGCTGTTCTCGCGCACCGCCTGGAACACCGGACGGCCTTTGGCGCGCATGGCCTGAATGTGGTTTTCAATGCTGGCTTTGGCTTCCGCGTCGATCACCGGCCCGATGTCGGTGGTGAGACGGCCCGGGTTGCCCATGCGGCATTCCGCCATTGCGCCGCGCAGCATCTTCAGCGTGTGGTCAGCCACGTCATCCTGTAAGCACAGCACGCGCAGGGCGGAGCAGCGCTGACCGGCGCTGTCGAAGGCGGAGGCCAGCACGTCAACCACCACCTGCTCGGTGAGGGCGGAGGAGTCAACAATCATGGCGTTCATGCCGCCAGTTTCGGCGATAAGCGGGGTAGGACGACCCTGCGCATCCAGACGGGTGGCGATGTTGCGTTGCAGCAGGGAGGCCACTTCGGTCGAACCGGTAAACATCACGCCGCGCACGCGGTTATCGGAGGTGAGTTTGGCGCCCACCGTTTCACCGCGCCCTGGCAGCAGTTGCACCACGCCCGCCGGAACGCCTGCTTCCAGAAGAATGTTGATGCCCTGGGCGGCAATCAGCGGGGTTTGCTCTGCCGGTTTCGCCAGCACGCTGTTGCCTGCGGCAAGGGCGGCGGCAATCTGGCCGGTGAAGATCGCCAGCGGGAAGTTCCACGGGCTGATACAGACCACCGGACCGAGCGGACGGTGCGTCTCGTTGTCGAAATCATCACGCACCTGACCGGCGTAGTAGTGCAGGAAGTCGACCGCCTCACGCACTTCGGCGATGGCGTTGCTGAAGGTTTTACCCGCCTCACGCACCAGAATGCCGATGAGCGACTGCATTTGATCTTCCATCAGCACCGCGGCACGTTCCAGAATGGCGGCACGCTCCTGCGGCGGGGTGGCGAACCAGATTGGCGCGTTGTTCACCGCGCTCTCCAGCGCCTGTTCCACTTCCGCTTCGGTTGCTTCACGCGCGTAGCCGACGATGTCCTTCGGCTCTGCCGGGTTGATCACCGGCTGCATTTCACCGTCCTCAACGGACTGCTCAAGGATCGGTTTGGCCTGCCATTTCTGCAATGCGCTGTTGAGCAGGGCAGAGGAGAGCGACGCCAGACGGTGTTCGTTCGCCAGATCCAGGCCCGCCGAGTTGACGCGGCCCGCGCCGTACAGCTCGCGCGGCAGGGCAATTTTCGGATGCGGCAGACCAATCTGGCCTTCCTGCGCCGCCAGCTTCTCTACGGCCTGCACCGGATCGGCCACCAGTTCGTCGAGCGGCAGCGTGGTGTCTGCGATGCGGTTAACGAAGGAGGTGTTCGCCCCGTTCTCCAGCAGACGACGCACCAGGTACGCCAGCAGGGTTTCGTGGGTGCCCACCGGGGCATAGATACGGCACGGGCGGTTCAGCTTGCCGTCCGCCACTTTACCGGTGACCTGCTCGTACAGCGGTTCGCCCATGCCGTGCAGGCACTGGAACTCGTACTGGCCCGGATAATAGTTCTGCCCGGCCAGGCTGTAGATCGCCGCCAGGGTATGGGCATTGTGGGTCGCGAACTGCGGATAAATCAGGTTCGGCACGCCGAGCAGTTTTTTCGCGCACGCGAGGTAAGAGACGTCGGTGTAGACCTTGCGGGTATAGACCGGATAGCCTTCCAGACCTTCCATCTGGGCGCGTTTGATTTCGCTGTCCCAGTAGGCGCCTTTCACCAGGCGGATCATCAGGCGGCGACGGCTGCGGCTGGCCAGGTCAATCAGGTAATCAATGACGAACGGGCAGCGTTTCTGGTAGGCCTGGATGACGAAGCCAATCCCGTTCCAGCCCGCCAGCTCCGGTTCGAAGCACAGTTTTTCCAGCAGATCGAGGGAGATCTCCAGACGGTCGGCCTCTTCGGCGTCGATATTAATGCCGATGTCATACTGGCGCGCCAGCAGGGTCAGGGACTTCAGGCGCGGATAGAGCTCTTCCATCACCCGGTCATACTGCGCGCGGCTGTAGCGCGGGTGCAGGGCGGAGAGCTTAATAGAGATGCCCGGACCTTCATAAATACCGCGACCGTTGGACGCTTTACCGATGGCGTGGATCGCCTGCTGGTAAGAGACCATGTAGGCCTGCGCATCGGCGGCGGTGAGCGCCGCTTCGCCCAGCATGTCATAGGAGTAGCGGAAACCTTTGTCTTCCAGCTTGCGGGCGTTCGCCAGCGCTTCGGCAATGGTTTCCCCGGTGACGAATTGCTCGCCCATCAGGCGCATCGCCATGTCCACGCCCTTGCGGATCAGCGGCTCGCCGCTCTTGCCGATAATGCGGTTCAGAGAGCGTGACAGGTTGGCTTCGTTATGGGTGGAGACCAGCTTGCCGGTAAACAGCAGACCCCAGGTGGCGGCGTTGACGAACAGCGACGGGCTGCGGCCAATGTGGGAGTGCCAGTTGCCGTTGCTGATCTTGTCGCGGATCAGCGCGTCGCGGGTAGCTTTATCCGGAATACGCAGCAGCGCTTCCGCCAGGCACATCAGCGCCACGCCCTCCTGTGAGGAAAGGGAGAACTCCTGCAACAGGCCCTGCACCATCCCGGCGCGGCCGGTGGCGGTTTTCTGGTTGCGCAGCTTGTCGGCTAACTGATACGCCAGGCTGTGCGCCTGGGCGGCAATGGCTTCCGGCAGGCGGGCCTGCTCCAGCAGCATCGGCACGGCGTCGGTTTCGGCTCGGCGGTAAGCCCCGGTAATGGCGGCGCGGCTGACGGACTGAGGCAGGATCTGCTCGGCAAATTCGAGGAACGGCTGGTGGTTTTCTTCCACCGCCGTCGCGGCGTCTTCGCTTTCGTTCGCTGCGCCCGCCAGCAGGGCAGGCAGCTCCGGCAGGCCGTCTTCGCTCTCCAGCCTTTCCAGATAGTTAAAAATCGCCTGCTTGATTAACCAGTGCGGTGTGCGGTCAATGCGGGTTGCTGCGGTCTTAATCCGTTCGCGGGTCGCGTCATCCAGCTTAACCCCCATGGTGGTCATCCCCATGCCAAAACTCCTGTTGTTCTGTAATAGCGTTCTGTTGATAGCGTGAAATATCCACTATGTTGCAACTTTGTGCAACCGTGTTAAATGTGACCTGGTTTGCAAGCTGGAAAATGAATGGATTGTTAACGAATAGTTAGCTGGAAAAAAGCGCTGGCTTCTGCTTGTGAAGCCTGTTTTTATGCGGTGCTTAACACTTTTCAAAGGTGCAACCCGTATAAATGTGAGCGAGTGCAACCTATAGGAAAGACGTATAAAACCAGGGATGAAATTCATGTAAATGCAGTGTTAAATCGTTTGTCAGTGGGAAGCGTATACGGCAGGATAGCGCGCCCAACGGAAACACATACACACATCACTACGTTCCGGTGATGACATAACAAGGCAACCCGGACGGTTGTCGCTCGACATTTTGGAGAATTTGAATGGCTATTAGCACACCGATGCTGGTGACATTTCTCGTTTATATTTTTGGCATGATCCTGATAGGGTTTTTGGCATGGCGTTCCACTAAAAACTTTGACGACTACATCCTTGGCGGGCGCAGCTTAGGCCCAATGGTCACCGCGCTCTCTGCGGGCGCATCCGACATGAGCGGCTGGCTGCTGATGGGGCTGCCGGGCGCGATTTTCATCTCTGGTATTTCCGAAAGCTGGATCGCCATCGGCCTGACCGTCGGCGCGTGGATCAACTGGAAGCTGGTGGCAGGCCGTCTGCGCGTACACACCGAAGCCAACAACAACGCCCTGACGCTGCCGGATTACTTCACCGGACGCTTTGAAGATAACAGCCGCATTCTGCGCATTATCTCCGCGGTGGTGATCCTGCTGTTCTTCACCATCTACTGCGCCTCCGGCATCGTGGCGGGTGCGCGCCTGTTCGAAAGCACCTTCGGCATGAGCTATGAAACCGCTCTGTGGGCCGGTGCCGCGGCAACCATCCTCTATACCTTCGTGGGCGGGTTCCTGGCAGTAAGCTGGACCGACACCGTGCAGGCGAGCCTGATGATCTTCGCGCTGATCCTGACCCCGGTGATTGTGATTTTCACCGTCGGCGGCTTTGGCGAATCGCTGGAAGTGATCAAGCAGAAGAGCATTGAAAACGTCGATATGCTGAAAGGGCTGAACTTCGTTGCCATCGTTTCCCTGATGGGCTGGGGCCTGGGCTACTTCGGTCAGCCGCACATTCTGGCGCGCTTTATGGCGGCGGATTCTCACCACACCATCGTTCACGCGCGTCGCATCAGCATGACGTGGATGATCCTGTGTCTGGCGGGCGCGTGTGCGGTCGGCTTCTTCGGTATCGCCTACTTCAGCAATAACCCGGCGCAGGCGGGCGCGGTGAACCAGAACGCCGAGCGCGTGTTCATCGAGCTGGCGCAGATTCTGTTTAACCCGTGGATTGCCGGTATTTTGCTCTCCGCGATCCTGGCGGCGGTGATGTCCACCCTGAGCTGTCAGCTGCTGGTTTGCTCCAGTGCAATCACCGAAGACCTCTACAAGGCCTTCCTGCGTAAAAATGCGAGCCAGAAAGAGCTGGTGTGGGTAGGGCGCTTTATGGTGCTGGTGGTGGCGCTGGTGGCCATTGCGCTGGCAGCCAACCCGGAAAACCGCGTGCTGGGTCTCGTGAGCTACGCGTGGGCGGGCTTCGGTGCCGCGTTTGGGCCGGTGGTGCTGTTCTCCGTCATGTGGTCACGCATGACCCGCAACGGCGCGCTGGCGGGGATGATCATCGGTGCGGTGACCGTCATCGTCTGGAAGCAGTTCGCGTGGCTGGGCCTGTACGAAATCATTCCGGGCTTCATCTTCGGCAGCATCGGTATTGTAGTGTTCAGCCTGCTGGGTAAAGCCCCGTCTGCCTCTATGCAGAAGCGCTTTGCGGAAGCGGATGCGCACTACCACACTGCGCCGCCGACTAAGCTTCAGGCAGAATAATTTTCCCACGTAACACCGTAGGCCGGGTAAGCGCAAGCGCACCCGGCTTTTTTCTTGCCAAAATCCGTATTTTCCTGTGATATCCATGTGCTTATAACAATGAGGATAGCGATACATGACCATCAAAACAGGGGTAATGGCAGCGGCATTATTGATGCTGGCGGGCTGCAACGCGCCATCGCAACATGCGGCGGTAGAGACCTGCAAAGCGGATATCCAGATGCAGCAGACCACGCTCTATTTTGGCTTGAATCGCCCGGCAGGGGCGCAGATTACCAGCAGCGAGTGGCAGCAGTTTGTTGACCAGGACGTGACGCCGCGTTTTCGCGATGGCTTAACGGTGTTTGATGCGCGCGGGCAGTGGCTGGGCAACGACGGAAAAGTGGCGCGTGAACCGAGCAAGGCGCTGATGCTCATCCACGGTAAAGACGCGCAGAGCGAGAAGAACATCGAAGCGTTGCGCGGGATCTATAAGTCTCGTTTCGCGCAGGAATCGGTGATGCGGGTCGACCAGCCGGTGTGCGTACAGTTTTAATAAAAAACGGCGGGATAACCCGCCGTTGTTGTTTTGTAGCAAAGCTATTTACAGCACTAATCCCGCAAAGCTCGCCGAAAGCAGGCTCACCAGCGTCGCACCGTATACCAGGCGCAGACCAAACCGCGACACCACGTTGCCCTGCTGCTCGTTAAGCCCCTTAATCGCCCCGGCGACGATGCCGATGGAGGCGAAGTTGGCAAACGACACCAGGAATACGGACAATATACCCAGCCCGCGCGGTGACATTTCATGAGCAATTTTTTGCAGCTCAATCATCGCTACAAATTCATTCGCCACCAGCTTGGTTGCCATAATGCTGCCCGCGTTTAACGCATCGCTCAGCGGAATCCCGATAAGCCACGCCAGCGGATAAAACACATAGCCCAGGATCTGCTGGAAGCTCATGCCGAATACGCTGGAGAAAAGGGCGTTAACGGCGCTGATGAGGGCGATAAAGCCAATCAGCATCGCCAGAATAATCATCGCCACCTTAAAACCGGCCAGAATATACTCGCCCAGCATTTCAAAGAAGCTCTGGGATTCGTGCAGTTTTTCCAGCTTGATATCCGGCTCGGCTTCCGGACGTACCGGGTTAATGACCGAGAGAATAATAAAGGTGCTGAACATGTTCAGGATCAGCGCGGCAACGACAAATTTGGCGTCGAGCATGGTCATATAGGCACCGACAATCGACAGGGAGACCGTCGACATGGCCGTGGCCGCCATGGTGAACAGACGACGCGAGGAGAGATCCCCCAGCACGCCTTTATAGGCAATGAAGTTTTCCGACTGGCCGAGGATCAGCGAGCTCACCGCGTTGAACGATTCCAGCTTGCCCATGCCGTTCAGCTTTGACAGCAGCGTTCCGATGATTCGAATAAAAATCGGCAGGATCCGCCAGTGCTGGAGAATACCAATCAGTGCGGAAATAAAAATAATCGGACACAGCACGCCGAGGAAAATAAACGCCAGCCCTTTTTCACCCATTCCGCCAAAGACGAAATTCGTCCCTTCCGAGGCAAATTTCAGCAGTGACTCAAAGAAGCCGGAAACGTATTTAATCAGGAATAGCCCGCTTTCGGCGTGCAGGAAAAAGAACGCCAGGGCAATTTCAATAACAATCAGCTGTAAAACATAACGAATGCGAATTTTTCGGCGGTCGAAACTCACCAGCCAGGCAAGCGCAAGAATAATCACCAGCGCCAGCAGGAAATGGACAATCTTAAACATGGGATATTTTCGGTTGGTTTTTGAGGCGGATATTTAGCCACAGCACTGGTTAACCGTAAATGGGCATTTTTATTATAACTTATAAACTTAACGGTAACGGTGGCAACTATTAACAGGCTTTGAGTTTACAACTCGTCATCAAATCACCACATATTTCGCTTGTGTTTCCTTCCGCCGTAATGATAATCACTATCACAAGAATTTACCTTTCTTTGCATCAGTTGACCGCGATAAACATTTAAGGTGTCGGCATGTTTGTTCCATTTCTCATTATGTTACGTGAAGGCCTTGAAGCGGCCCTGATTGTCAGCCTTATCGCCAGCTATTTGAAGCGCACCCAGCGTGGGCGCTGGATTGGCGTGATGTGGGTTGGCGTATTCCTTGCCGCGGCGCTCTGCCTGGGCTTAGGTATCCTCATCAATGAAACCACCGGCGAATTCCCGCAGAAAGAGCAGGAGCTGTTTGAAGGTATCGTCGCCGTGATTGCGGTGTTCATCCTGACGTGGATGGTCTTCTGGATGCGCAAAGTTTCCCGCAACGTGAAGGTGCAGCTTGAGCAGGCGGTGGATAACGCCCTGCAGAAGGGGAATCACCACGGCTGGGCGCTGATTATGATGGTCTTTTTCGCCGTGGCGCGCGAGGGTCTGGAATCGGTTTTCTTCCTGCTGGCGGCATTCCAGCAGGACGTGGGTATCTGGCCGCCGCTGGGCGCCATGCTCGGTCTGGCAACGGCGGTGGTGCTGGGTTTTCTGCTCTACTGGGGCGGCATTCGCCTCAACCTGGGCGCCTTCTTTAAGTGGACCAGCCTGTTCATTCTGCTGGTGGCCGCGGGGCTGGCGGCAGGGGCGATCCGCGCCTTCCACGAGGCGGGCCTGTGGAACCACTTCCAGGACGTGGCGTTCGATCTCAGCAACGTTCTCTCCACCCATTCACTGACCGGCACCCTGCTCGAAGGCATCTTCGGCTACCAGGAAACGCCGAGCGTCAGCGAAGTGGCGATGTACTTTATCTATCTGGTTCCGGCGCTGGTGCTGTTCGCGATGCCGCCGCGTACCGGTTCGCAGGCGTCGCGCGTTGCGCCATAATTATTGTTTTAGTTACAACATACTTTTTAAGGGAAGAGTCATGGCAATTCAGTTTCGTCGTAGTGCATTGTGCGCAGGCATTGCCGCGCTGTTCGCTTCTGCATTCGCTGCGCAGGCTGCGGATATTCCGCAGGTAAAAGTCACCGTTAACGATAAGCAGTGTGAGCCGATGACCATCACGGTTAACAGCGGTAAAACCCAGTTTATCATTCAGAACCACAGCCAGAAGGCGCTGGAGTGGGAGATCCTCAAAGGCGTGATGGTGGTGGAAGAGCGCGAGAACATCGCGCCGGGCTTCAGCCAGAAGATGACCGCCAACCTGCAGCCGGGTGAATACGACATGACCTGCGGCCTGCTGACCAACCCTAAAGGCAAGCTGATCGTCAAAGGTGCAGCGACGGCGGACGCGGCCAAAGGCACGGCCCTGCTGAGCCTGGGCGACGCCATCACCGCCTATAAAGCCTACGTCACCAAAGAGACGGCGGACCTGGTCACGGGCACCAAAGCCTTCACCGACGCCGTGAAAGCGGGCGATATCGAAAAAGCGAAATCCCTGTACGCGCCAACCCGTCAGCACTACGAGCGCATCGAGCCGATTGCCGAGCTGTTCTCTGACCTCGACGGCAGCATTGATGCCCGCGAAGATGACTACGAGCAGAAGGCCGCCGATCCGAAATTCACCGGCTTCCACCGTCTGGAAAAAGCCCTGTTTGGCGATAACTCCACCAAAGGAGTGGAGAAATACGCCGGGCAGCTGAACACCGACGTGCTGGAGCTGCAAAAGCGCATCAGCGAGCTGGCCTTCCCGCCGTCGAAGGTGGTGGGCGGCGCGGCTGGTCTGATTGAAGAAGTGGCCGCGAGCAAAATCAGCGGTGAAGAAGATCGCTACAGCCATACCGACCTGTGGGACTTCCAGGCCAACGTCGACGGTGCGCAGAAGATTGTCGAGCTGCTGCGTCCTCAGCTTCAGAAAGAGAACGGCGCACTGCTGGCGAAAGTGGATGCCAACTTCAAAAAGGTCGATACCATCCTGGCGAAGTACCGTACCAAAGACGGGTTCGAAACCTACGACAAGCTGACCGACGCCGACCGTAACGCGCTGAAAGGCCCGATTACGACGCTGGCGGAAGATCTCTCCTTGCTGCGCGGCGTACTGGGTCTGGACTAAGCACGATGAACAAGCACGAAGAATTCGACGTGGCGGAACCTTCCCGACGTCGTTTGTTAAAAGGGGTAGGGGCGCTGGGCGGCGCGTTTGCCCTGGCGGGAGGTTGCCCGGTGGCGCATGCGGCGAAACCGCAGAGCGCGCCCGGTACGCTCTCGCCGGATGCCCGCATGGAGACCCAGCCGTTTTATGGCGCGCACCAGGCGGGTATTCTCACGCCGCAGCAGGCTTCCATGATGCTGGTGGCCTTTGATTCGCTGGCCAGCGATAAGGCGGATCTGGAGCGTCTGTTCCGCCTGCTGACGGCGCGCATCGCGTTTCTTACCGCGGGCGGGCCGGCACCGGATACGCCGAACCCGCGCCTGCCGCCGATGGATTCCGGTATCCTCGGGGCGTTTATCGCGCCGGATAACCTGACCATTACCGTGTCGGTAGGGGAGTCGCTGTTTGACGGCCGCTACGGCCTGGCAAAACAGAAGCCGAACGCGCTGCAGAAGATGACGCGCTTCCCGAATGACTCCCTCGACGCGGCGCTGTGCCACGGCGATCTGCTCCTGCAGATTTGTGCCAATACCCAGGACACGGTGATCCACGCCCTGCGCGATATCATCAAGCACACGCCGGATCTGCTGAGCGTGCGCTGGAAGCGGGAAGGGTTTATCTCTGACCACGCCGCCCGCAGCAAAGGCAAAGAGACGCCGGTTAACCTGCTGGGCTTTAAGGACGGCACGGCCAACCCGGACAGCAGCGATGCGGCGCTGATGAAAGACGTGGTGTGGGTGACGGCAGATCAGGGGGAACCCGCATGGGCTGTGGGCGGCAGCTACCAGGCTGTGCGCATTATTCAGTTCCACGTGGAGTTCTGGGACCGCACGCCGTTGAAAGAGCAGCAGACGATTTTTGGCCGCGACAAGCAGAGCGGGGCGCCGCTGGGCATGAAGCACGAGCATGATGTGCCGGACTACGCGAACGACCCGGATGGCGACGTTATCGCGCTCGACAGCCATATTCGCCTTGCCAACCCGCGCACCAAAGAGACGCAGTCCAGCCTGATGATGCGCCGTGGATACAGCTATTCGCTGGGCGTGACCAATTCCGGCCAGCTTGATATGGGGCTGCTGTTCGTCTGCTATCAGCACGATCTGGAGAAAGGCTTCCTGACCGTGCAGAAGCGGTTAAACGGCGAAGCGCTGGAAGAGTACATTAAGCCCATCGGCGGCGGCTATTTCTTTGCCCTGCCCGGCGCGCGCGATGCTGGCGCGTATCTCGCACAAGGTCTGATGGAAGCCTGATAATCGTCCCTGCGATAGTTCGCGGGGACATTATTTTTTCATATGACTATCTTATTGTTATATTTCTGTAATATTCATATATAAGACTGATTCCGCTGCAGGAACAGTCTTAAAAGTTGCACTCAGGTAAAATAAATGTTGCATTTATGATAACTCCTGATGTACTTAAGATAAGACAGCGGTAGTTCCCGGCAGTGATGCTGAATCACTATGGAGATCGCGAATGGTTGCGTCCTGTACTGGACAAGGTAAACATAACAACCGCAGCACCCGGCGCGGAGGCTCAGACTCCGGCAGCGATTTCCTCACCACTAAATTCTCCCCCACACCTCAAGTATCTGATTCGACCGACGTGCAGACCGGTGCGCGTAGCCGTTCTGTATCGTCATCTGATAAAGCAAGCAATGGCTTACAAGGAAGCCAACCCTCTGATGTTCGTGCGCATAATCGTGCCGAAGCTGGCGCGTGTGATGAATACCAACAACTCAAGGTGCTATCCATGGGAAGACAAAAAGCAGTGATCAAAGCTCGTCGCGAAGCAAAACGTGTGCTGAGACGGGACTCACGTAGCCATAAACAGCGTGAAGAAGAATCGGTCACCTCGCTTGTGCAGATGAGTGGCGTAGAAGCAATTGGCATGGCCAGAGACAGCCGTGATAATTCTCCAATTGTGGCGCGCAATGAGGCTCAGGCGCACTACCTGAATGCTATCGAGAGTAAACAGCTCATCTTTGCAACCGGTGAAGCCGGATGCGGGAAAACCTGGATCAGTGCAGCCAAAGCAGCGGAAGCACTGATCCATAAGGACGTGGAGCGCATTATTGTTACCCGTCCTGTACTGCAAGCTGATGAAGATCTCGGCTTCCTGCCCGGCGATATTTCGGAGAAGTTTGCTCCGTACTTCAGGCCCGTCTATGACGTGCTGGTGAAGCGACTGGGTGCATCCTTTATGCAGTACTGCCTGCGACCAGAGATTGGCAAGGTGGAAATCGCGCCGTTCGCCTATATGCGCGGACGTACATTTGAAAATGCGGTCGTTATTCTTGACGAGGCTCAGAACGTGACCGCTGCGCAAATGAAGATGTTTTTAACGCGCCTCGGGGAGAACGTGACGGTTATCGTCAACGGCGATATTACCCAGTGTGACCTGCCGTCGGGCGTGAAGTCCGGACTGAGCGACGCCATGTCACGTTTTGAGGAAGATGGGATGATTGGGGTGGTTCGTTTCACCAAAGAGGACTGCGTGCGCTCGGCGCTGTGTCAACGGACGCTGCAAGCGTATTACTGAGTGTGCTGTTGCGTTCAAGGCCCGGGAAACCGGGCTTTGTTTTATGTGCATTTTATTCCCTCTCGCCTGGGGGTGAGAGATCCCCAGTAATTTTAAGCAGAAGCATTAACGTTGTTTCAGAACGATTTAAGGCTTTCAGCGATGCTCTGGTCCGGCTGTAAATCGCTGAGGCGTTTCCTGCAGGCCGGGGCGAGGCGCAGGGATGCGCCGAGAGGGCGGGCTTTACAGGGACGTTACCTCCGCCCGTACCCGATAAGCCGGAAGGAATAAGCCGAGGGCACCGCGAAGCGGCGATTTACCGCCGGGAGCCCGGGTCGCCAGGGTGGTGGCGACTGAGCCACCCTGGCACGTTCACCGGTCATGTCGTTACAGAGTAGCAGGGAACATAAAGTGAACGGAATGACCACCACAGCCGTATGTTTCCCTCACCCTAACCCTCTCCCCTGTACAGTCCGGGGACATAGTGAACACTTGTTCGGGGACATGGTAGACACTTACAACTAAGGCATAAGAACCCGT